>JAFGHK010000019.1 GCA_016930185.1 Dehalococcoidales bacterium
ATGGCTCCATCCTTGATAGACAGGTTTTTATTCAGTATCAAATCGGGGTCGATTTCATGTTTGAAGCCGAGGCCTGTACAGGAAGGGCAAGCGCCGTAAGGCGTGTTGAAGCTGAACGTACGCGGCGCGATTTCGCCCAGGTTGATGCCGCAGTGAACACAGGCGAACTTTTCCGAGAAGAGCATCTCCTCGCCGCCAATAATGGAAACCAGCACGATGCCGCCGCCCAGCTTAAGGGCGGTCTCGACGGAGTCCGAGATGCGGGAGCGGTTGCCGCTGTCGCCGATAACAAGGCGGTCGACAACGGCGGCTATAGAGTGCTGCTTATATTTATCCAGGGGCGGAATACTTTCCGAAAGTTCGCGTACCTTGCCGTCCACCCGCACGCGGGCATAGCCCTGCTTGCGCAGGTCTTCGAAGACGGACTGATACTCGCCCTTGCGGTCGGTGACGATGGGCGCCATGACCATGATGCGGCTTTTCTGCGGGAGTTTCTGGATGGCATCGACAATCTGCTGGATGGACTGCACGGTAATCTCCCTCCCGCACTGCGGACAATGTGGGCGCCCTACCCTGGCGAAGAGCAGGCGGAGGTAGTCATAGATTTCTGTGACGGTGCCTACGGTGGAGCGGGGATTTTTACTGGGGCCCTTCTGGTCGATAGAGACGGCCGGGCTTAACCCTTCAATATAGTCGACATCCGGCTTATCCATACGGCCCAGGAACTGACGGGCGTAAGCAGAAAGCGACTCCACGTAGCGTCGCTGTCCCTCGGCGTAGATGGTATCGAAAGCCAGCGAACTTTTACCGGAGCCGGAAACGCCGGTAATGACCACCAGCTTGTCGCGCGGGATGGTAACGTCGATGTTCTTCAGGTTATGCTCGCGGGCACCTTTTACGATAATGGAATCCGACGGCATTTTGAAAATACCTCTTAAAGGGTATTTTACCACTTTTTTAAAAAGAACACAAGTTCTAATTTAAGAAAAAAAGGAGATGATAAGGATGACTCTTGCGCGGGGCGGATTTTTCACCTAGAATAGGAGTGCCGGTGCCGAAGTGGCGGAATGGCAGACGCGGCAGTCTCAAAAACTGCTGAGGGGCAACCCTCGTGTCGGTTCGAGTCCGACCTTCGGCACCACTTTTTTATTATCTCCTAACTGTCATTATTTACTCGTCTTTTAATATTTGGTTTAATTATTATACAATCAATGACAGATGGATATATTCATCGTCGTTTTGGAGTCGGTGCTGGTACTGCTGGGCATCGGGCTCATCGGTTTCTGGATAACGCGTCGCGGCATCATACCGGAGAACGTCCTTAGCTTTTTATCCCGCCTGGCCATAGATATTGCGCTGCCGTGTATGGTCTTCTCCAGCGTTTTAACTACTTTTACGCCAGACACATTCCCGGACTGGTGGCAGCTGCCGCTGTGGTGGCTGGCGTTCACGGGAATATCCTTCGTCTTTTCCCTGATTATGATGTTCTTATCCAACAAAGAGACCCGCAGCGAGTTCGTCCTGAACCTGCTTTTCCAGAACGGTCTGTTCTTCCCCCTGATTATCATCAGCGGGGTCTTCGGCACCGGCAGCATTTACGTACCGCAGCTTTATATTTTCATCATGATTCACCCGGTGTTATTTTTCAGCACATACCATCTTTTCTTCAGAAACAGGGAGGCCGAGAAAAAGACCCAGTGGAACCGTATTTTCAATCCCATTCTCATCGCCACGGTCGTCGCTGTAATTATCCAGCTTTTCAACGGCAGCGATTATCTGCCGGACTTCGTGAAATCCATTCTGGAAATCCTGGGAGGTATGGCCCTGCCGCTGATAATGATTATCCTCGGGGGCAGCCTTTACCTGGACTTCAAACAGAGGGGGAAAATATATTACAGGGAAATCATCAAATTCGTGACGATGAAAAACATTATTTACCCGCTGGCATTCCTGGGTCTCCTCTTAATCATCAAGCCGAACTACAATATAGCCCTCCTCCTGATGCTGCAGAGCGCTGTGCCGCCGATAACAGGGACGCCTATAGTGACGGAGCGGGCCGGCGGGAACAAAGCAATATCCAACCAGTTCGTCTTCTCCAGCTTTGTCTTTTCCGTGGTCTCCATACCGCTGGTTTTCCGGCTGTTCGACTATTATTTCCCGATGCCGTAGGCAGACTCGAAACCGGGGCTTTAAGAGATTGCCATCATCATCAAACAATGGTACAATCGGCCATATAGAGTTAAGAGCGGGAGGGAGCGCGGTTTAAAAAGGGCTGATAAAAAATGTTTACTTTAAAATGTCCCCAGTGCGGCGCCGAGAGTAAATTTTCCTTTGTCAATAACAGCTACGAGGGCCCGCGTCGTTGCTGGCAATGCCGCGGTCTTTTCAAGCTAAAAATAGAGCACAACGTACTGATATACTGCGAACCGATAACCGAAGAGAAATTCAAGCAACTGCAAGAGATACACGATCTTAAGGCAAAATACAGGAACGAACCGACGGATTAAGTCGGCGTTTATTTCCTTTTATTCGAGTCTCGCGTCCTATCGCGCTTGGCGATTGTCTCCTGTTTAGCTTTTAGCTCAAGGATACGGAAGACCGTTTTTGCTTTTCCCGCCAGAACGAAGTTCTGCATTTTTCTCCTTTTTTACCACCCTGCAGGCCGGGGCATGTTTTCAACACAGTAATATTTGTTAAGTCCGTTATAAGCGTAACAACCAGATATTAACGGAAGCATAAAGACTATTAACGCGGGATAAACGTACGGTAAAAATTTCATAAAGAAAAATAAGGAAAAATAATAAAATACCGCGTGAAAAGCAATTATAACCATCCCCTATTGACAATCAAGCTAAATAAGTATTAAATAAGGACTACGATACTGGTTCAGGGAGGGACGATATGGCAAAGCCACCTACAATACAGCCCGGCTATTGTGTGGCGGTACATCTTTTACCGGAGACCGCGCCGGAGGACTGCTACATCGGCATGGTGGAAGCTACCGATGAGTACGGAATATTAATCAACCTGGTACACTGGGACGATAAACTGGACATGATCGGCGGATATACGGAGAGCCTGTTTGTTCCATGGATGAACATCAACTCAATGTTGGTAAGCACCGAGGTCCAGCCGACGCGCCGTTTCATGGCCGATAGAGCCCGCAAGTGGAAATCCCAGATTGAAGCCATGTACGGCAAAACAAGCACAACCAGGAAAAAGTAGCACCCGCTTCACCGATAAGCAAGACCGATGCCCTGCTCTAATCATCGCGTCAAGTGATGTAGACAGGGCATCCTGGTTTTACAGGAGGCTGATAAAAAGCCGGGTAACTAACGTTGCCACCTTCAAGACTAAATGATATAATTTTACGAGTAAGCACTGGCGAGTTGTGTAGAGGTAGCACAGAGGACTTTGGATCCTTTAGCCCAGGTTCGATTCCTGGCTCGCCAGCCACGCAAAACGGCGCAGGATTCCAAAAAGAGAAAAACAGCAAGACAGGCTTTTTATTCCAGCAAAGTCGCTAGATATGACGTTGCGAAGAACTGCTCTTTCTTATACGAGTAATAAGGATAAATATCACTATTACCGCCAGACCGACGGCTGCAATACATAATAAAGGCGTACGCAACTGCCCCCATAATCCAACGGGAGGCGGCACGGGCTGATAAACGGTAACTGTAGCCAGCATTGAGTTGACGCCGATGGTGTGAACGCCGAGTTCCTCCAAGATAATAGTAAATGTCTCCGTTGATTCCTGCATGGCAAGGATGCTGACGTTCTTGCCGTCCACAGTCGTTCCATCAAAGACCAGCTTAATGTAAAACACGCCATCGGTATCACTCTCGTTGGCCAAATCCACATCAACGGTAAGAGTCTCACCCTGTTCAACGGTTTCTGAACTCAAAGTAAGATTTCTGATGACTAAATCAGGCACTGCAGTTACGTTTGAAGTCCATCCGGAAATATCCGAACTGGGGACCAACAAGGCAAAAAGTGAGAAGTGCGTCAGCTGTGTGCCGGCACTTTGGGCATCAGCATCACGGGTGCTGTCCATCATCATCCAGCGTTCCTCGGTAGGGTTATAGTAAGCGATATGGAAATCCGCTTCATTGATATCGGGAGCGAGTTGCTCGAGTTCGTAGTTCATTTTTATCGGAATTGCGGGCTCGATGACACAGGCCGGCTGGAAATCATATGTAGCCAGGAATTCGTAACCCTGGGGAGGCGTTCCGTAGTGGTCAACATACTCCAGTACGATGACGCTGACAGGCTCGCCCGACTTATCCAGTAAAATAGTCCCTTTTTCCAGGGTCATCGCAAGCCGGCTTTCATAGAGGGTGATGTAGTAAGTCCGCGCCAGTGTGCCATCAGACCGCAGCTCCAGGAAGATAACGCCTCTTTTACCTTTGATATCGATATAAACAGGGCTATAATCCTCACTGGGAGTAGGAGTAGTAGTAATACCAGTCGCGGGAGGCGTTGTAGTTGTAGGCGACGGTGTTATATCCGGGGTCTGGGCAGGGGTGGTGGCGCCAGCGCAGTTGGATAGAGGTGACCAGTTTAATTCTTCATCGACGCTTTTCAGGGCGAAGTAATAAGTTGTAGAAGCGAGGAACCCGCTTACGGTAAGACTTTGACTTGAACCGGCCGGCAACGGGGCGGGGATATCGATGACTTTATTAGCAGCATTCCATCTACTTTCAGAAGTGATAGGTGATACGGAGTATCTGATATCATAATCGGACGCTGTGCCGGTAATGCCGTCGTCTCCCGTGGCGGTCCAGTGGAGAGTTATTGAATAAGATGTGTCGGCGGCAGCATCCAGGTCAGTAACGGGGGCCGGAGGGTAATAATCGCCCGCCGTGAAGCTGCCGTCGACCTCGCCGCTTGCAAAGACCGGCATAACCGATGCAAGCAGATAGAGAATCGTTATACATACTGAAAGAACAATCCGCATTATTACATTGCCAGTAGATTGTTGGTTGTTATCCAGAGCTTGATAATTACATCCGTTTTCTGACGAATAAGATAACAGCTATTACTATCAACAATACGCCTACGGCAACACCCACGATAATCAGCCAGATAAATGAGCTACCGGGCACTGTTTCTGTATCCGCCGCTTCGGATGATGTGGGGGTGGGGGTTGAGGTCTCACTATCGATAGTACCACCACCAACAGTCGTCAGGCTGGCTTTCCCCGTTTCATCTACTGTAAGTCCTTTCGCCTGTGATGTAGTGTATATCTGCCCGCCGATTTCAAGTTCCAGCTTAAAGATATACGTACCTGCCTGCCAGCCATTACCCGGTATGTAGTTGTAGTTAATCTCGGTCTGGCTCTGCTCCAGGCGACTTGTATTGAGAATATTAACATTTTCCTGTTGAGCATCACTATTAACAACCAGATTTACCTGAACGTCCGTGAAGGCATCCAGCAGATTGTTGATAGAACAGACCACGTTAGCCAGAACCATTTCTCCCGTGTCTCTCTGGGCGAGGGGTACTACTTCAAAGCCTTCAAAATAGACGGTTTTTACCGTCATAGTGACGCCTTTGTGCTCATCAGCAGCCACTGAAAAGCTTTCTTCGGCAAGCTGCCTGCCGGCGATAAAAGCACGTGTCAAGTAATCGCCGGGGGAAACATTAAGGTCGAGTTCTCCCGTGTCCGTGCGGGCAATTTCAAAGTTTTCATCTGTATAAGCACGGAACAGGACTATCCTCGCCGGTACGGGAGCGCCGTCCGGGGAAAGAGTAGTGACATTTAACACACCGTAATCGCCGGTGATAGTGAGGTCGGCTTCCTGTCCGGCGCCGCCCACTATCTGAATACCGGTTAATCCCGTTTTAAACGGTTCGGCGGTAACGCCTATCCTGTAGTCGCCCGGCACGGCTTCCATGCTGATATCAACACCGATATCAATCTTTTTCTGGGAATTGGCCGCTAACGGAAATTCATATTCCTGAAGTATTATCGTAACGCCCGGGGGTGTATTAGTGGACACTTTTACGTTAATATCTTCATCAGAATTATTGAAAACTACCACATAGATATCCGGCGTACGGAGAGAAGTGCCCTGGGGCAACTCCAGTTTCTGGGAATAAAAACTCCCTGACATGGCAAACCCACCCTGGGCTTGCACTGGCGCTACCCAGATAATAGTGCTGAATAGCGCCAGCAACCACCCAAGGCAGATCGCTTTCTTCAAAGATGAGGCCATAGCCACCTCCTTATTAAGTTCGATTAACGATCAGCAATTATATATACAATGTTACCGCTATATGTGTCGTTCGAGAAAACCAAGGCTATCTTCAACCACAGGGTATTGACGGTGATGTCGATACCGTCTTCATCGGTTTGCGTGCCGGTATTATCGATGTTGACACCGGTGGTATCAACCTGCACGGCAGACCCGAAGACGTCCGAATCATAAGCCATCAGAGAGAATTCCTGGGGATCGTCACAGGTACCTGTGGAATCATAGTCCGCCGTAAAGGTTACACCGTCCCAGGTTGCATCTGATTTAACCAGCTGGTCAAAGTTACCGTTGGATATATAGGTTACCGATATATCAGTGACTTCGTTGACGTTATCGGCGAAACCGCTACCATTGTTAACGCCGCCAAAGGGGGCGGTAGCACTGGTGGCTATTTCACCGTACCAGAGCATTTCCTTGTCACGCGTGTACAAATCGCCGCTGCCGCTGCCATCGATAGCTTCGCCATAGACGTCCCAGTTGCCCGCAGCGGGCGTTTCGGTAGCGACTTTACCCACTCTCATTACAAAGATCCACTCGCCGATGGCTGCCGTCATATTGCTCGGTTTCGTGCAGTTAGCCGAAACAACCGACCAAGTGACAGAAGTACCGGCATCAATAGTCCACTCATTCCCGCCGCCGTCCTTGTCCCAAGTCAGGATGCCACAGCTTGTTACGTTACCTGAGCCCGGAGAGACGGGGTCGGTGCCACTGGCATCCAGGAACAGGTGCACGTCTATCTGGTCGATATCGTCTATCGTATTACCGTCTCCGGCCGAAATTTTGACGAAATAATACACCTGGGGTGAGACATTGGTAATGGTAGAGTTCCCGCTATCGTATATGTTCACGGCTGTAACGGTTGGAAGAACATTGAGAGGCGTGAAACTCCCGGTAACCGTGTCTTCGTCCGCCATAGCCACCGGCGCCAAGCTGAAGAATACAGCCAAGGCCATCAAGACACCTATAAATCTGATAAGTTTCATATATTTGAAACCTCCTTTTCTGGATATTTCCAGTTGTTATATTAAAGGCGGGGTTTTGCCATAATATATATATGAAAGCGTTATCACGCTATTTTTTTCCTTCATATCATTTCTATGAGCTGCTAATCATGTAGTAAATCGTTCCGGTGTAAGTAGTCTCAATAATGGCGCCGAGCTTAAGCCATATGGTATTTGTGCTTACCTCGTCCCCCGATTCCGACGTTTGCGTACAGGCTTTTATAGAGATATAAGTTGGATAAGCAGTTACTAGAACCGCAGAGCCAAGATTATCAACATCGTCGGCTTTAAGGGAAAACTCCATCGACCCCGGAGCGCCGCCAGTATTTAACAAAGCATTGGCTATACCCCCAGACCAGGGGGTGGAAGCCGCTATCTTCTGATAATAAGGACCGTTAGAGATATACGTTACCGTAACATCAGTCTGCTTGGTGGATTCACCGAAATCCGCCCCGGGAACAACCCCGGACCAATCGACCGTGACCGTGCTTGCCGATACCTCACCGTACCAGTTCATCTCTATATCACGCAGGTAATCCGAGCCGGTGAGTGCATAATCATCAACAGCCTCGGCATAGATATCCCAGTCCGATGCACCGCCGGAATAAGTGGCCACCTTGCCTATCTGAAACGAGAATACCCAGTTGCCCTGATCAACCCAATCGCTGGGCTTGCTGCACGCCCCCCAATTCGTGTTAAGTAGCCATGTAGTGTCAGCGGGTTCAAGGTTCCAGATACCCCACCAGCCATCCCTGGTCCAGCTTAATACAGCACAGTTCTGGACGTCAGCGCTGAAACCGGATGCATCCGGGTCAGTGCCGGCGCTGTCATAAAATAACTTGACCTCTACATAATCTATACTAGATATACCCTCACCGTGGTACACTGGCACGGTAATGGTGGTCCATTGTTCCTGGGGGGTCAGGGTGGTGGGACTGACAACGATAGGATATTCGGGGCCGATTTGCGTGCCGACCTTGGGCAGGGCGGAGAAATCACATTCCAGCCTCACGTCATAGATATATGCATAGCCGCGGCGGTCAGCACCGCCGACCCTGAAGGTGGCAATTTTAACCACCAGGAGCGATAAATCCAGGTCAGTGTCGATATATACTACCGGGGTATCGCCTGTGCCCGGGCTAGTAAGGCCGGATTCGATTACGGTATAATCAGTGCCTCCGTTGATGGAGTAACTGATACTCCAGTTATCATCAACGTTATTTCTGCCCCTGCGGCGGATAATGAGCCGGCGCTCCGAGTGCTCGTTTGAGGAAGTCTGCCAGGTGTGATATTCGATGGTGGGGTCGGCGTTGTTATCACCTACACCAAGAGTATTGTAATTATATATACTGCTATCATAGGCTCTCTCCGGATAATTATTGGTGCCGCTGCCAGAGAAGGTATAATCAGTGGGCTTAAGTTCTTCCGTGGCGGCTAAGGCGCGAGGAACAGGCAAACACAAAGTGATTGACACACTTATTATGAGTGCTGATAACACTATACTTATAGCGTTTAGTTTTATGTTTTTAACAAACATAACGTCATGCCTTCCTCACGGAGATCCCGTGGGTAACACCTTTATATTATTTAAATTACTATAATTATAGGGAGTAATTAGCGAAATTAAGACTAGGGAGATTATGGTTTTTAGAGGGGTAAACCCCAATTTATTATCAGGGTTATTATCCATAGGTAAAATATCCAGTTATTCAATCCGAATATTAGTATACGTACAATACCCGTAAACAAGAGATAACAAACTTGACCCAAAATATAAAAAAGGTGATAATAATAAGCTCAAAAGGCGGGGGTGGAACGAGGGTCCAGATACGTAAAAAACCGGGACTCTTTTTTATACACAGTCAAAAGGGATAACTTAAGCATGTTTTTTACGGTGTGCTGCTTATCATGTAATAAATCGTGCCGGTGAATGTTGCATCAAGAATCAAGCCGAGCTTAAGCCATATCGTATTAGTGCTTTCCTCATTCCCCGATTCCGACGTCTGCGTGCCGGCGCTGTTGATGGTTACATACGCGGGATAAGCGGTTACCAGAACCGCAGAACCAAGATTATCAATATCATCGGCTTTGAGGGAAAACTCCATCGCCTCTGGAGTACCGTCGGTATCCAGTGCGGCATTTTTACCTCCTCCACTCCACGTTGTGGAGGCTGCTATCTTCTGGTAATAAGGTCCATTAGCTATATATTTTACCGTTATATCCGTCTGCTTGGTAGAATCACCGAAATCCGACCCGGGAGTTATATCGTACCAGTCGACTGCGACCGTGCCTGCCAATACCTCTCCGTACCAGTTCATCTCTATATCCCTAAGATAATCCGAACTGGTGGCAGAGTTATAATCTATAGCCTCGGCATAGATGTCCCAATCTGGTGTTCCATCAGAATAAGTGGCTACCTTGCCGACCTTGAACGAGAATACCCAGTCTCCCTGTAAAGCGCTATCGTTCGGCTTGCTGCAGCCGGTGTCGTTAATAGACCAGGTTGTTCCAGTCATTTCGCTGTCCCATTCCGGCGAGCCGCCCCTGGTCCAGGTAAATACGGCGCAGGTCTGGGCATTAGAGCTGAAACCGGACTCATCCGGGTCGGTGCCGGCGCTGTCATAGAATACCTTTACTTCCACCGCGTCGATGTGAGATAAATCTTCAGCGTGCGCCACCGGCACGGTGACGGTGGTCCATTCCTGCTGGGGGGTAAAGGCGGAGGGGTTGGCGACGATGGGATAGCCGCCGCCGATTTGCGTGCCTACCTTAGGCACACCGGTGAAATCACATTCCAGCCAGACATCATATATATAAGCGTAACCGTTATCAGGCCCTTTTTCTTTGGCAGTGGCAATTTTAACCACCAGAAGCGATAAATCCTGGCTGTTGGAGATAACTACTACCGGTGTATTACCTATGGGGGGACTGGTGAGTCCAGACTCGATTACGGTATAATTGGTACCTCCATTGAGGGAGTAACTAATGCTCCAGGGGTCATCATTATTACCGACGCCCTGGCGGCGGATATAAAGGCGCCGCGCTGAGTGCGTATTGGAAGAGGTGTCCCATGTGTGATATTCAATGGTAGGGTCGGCCCTGTTATCATATACGCCGAGTCGATTGTAGGTAGAACTGTCACCGCCGGTAGTACCATCGTAAGCATAGGTTGGATTATCGTTGGTGCCCCAGGCGCTGAAGGTATAATCGGTTGGTTTAAGTATTTCTGTGGTCAGGGCGACAGCACGCGGCGCAGGCACACAAAAGGTAATAATAATACTAATAAGAATAGCGAC
The DNA here is from genome assembly GCA_016930185.1 of Dehalococcoidales bacterium. Taxonomy (GTDB): domain Bacteria; phylum Chloroflexota; class Dehalococcoidia; order Dehalococcoidales; family RBG-16-60-22; genus RBG-13-51-18. The sequence continues at coordinate 10,558 of JAFGHK010000019.1, forward strand.
TAAAAGAATACCTATACCGTTGAGTTTCAAGCTGTCGCTCCACATAGTCGTATGCATTCCTCAAAGAAATCGGTGGTAAATAACCAACAATTAAGTGAAACCACTTTGATTATATGAAAAATTTTCTGAAATTAGGACAAGGAAAATTACAATTCTGATATAGGTTAACCCTGACCTGCCATCATGGCTGTTACCTGAAAAGCGTACAAATGCACAATACGCTGGAAACGTTGATGACTTGACTCGATTTTATAAAAAAGCGATAATGATGTGCGGCACAGTTAAGGTGAAGTCGTATTCAAACAAGGAATAGTCTGTTTTTCATGTAAGAACCTACGAAATTCCATGGCGCATTCGTCTAGCGGCCTAGGACACGTCCCTCTCAAGGACGAGATCACGGGTTCGAATCCCGTATGCGCTACCAATTACCTTCTTTAAGTCTTTACAAAGATACTGTAATAATATGGGTTTAAGGAGGACTGGAATGAACGTTATCTGGGTAGTATCGGACACCTTAAGACGTCTTTGGTATTTGAACATCATCTCCCAGAACCGGTGTTTCGCCTCTGGCCCACTGTCTTAATAACTCCCCGCTTCTTTCAATATACTCGTCCAGACCCAGCTTTTTCAGCATCAGCAGGTTGTATATCTTGGTATTATGCCTCCTTACTTCGGCCATACCACTGATAGGAGCCAGTTTGAGACAGGGGAAGTCCTCGCACTGATAACAGAAATCCAGGCCTTTTTTGTTAACGCAACAATCGTAAGTTTGACAGAGCATATTCATGATAGGTCGTCCCTGCTTCGGTCGGCACCCGGCACATGAGCCGCGGAGTTCATCAACAGAAAGATTCGCTCTTTTTGCTTCTTTTTGAATGACAACATCATCATCGCAGACGCTATGTTCATATCCCGCACAACTTAAGCAGCAATAACCGCAAGGAGACACCAGTTGTAATTTCTCTTTATCAAACATTTTCCTCTCCTTCATCTCATTCCTAAAAAATTATCATAGAAGATTATATCATAAAAGTACAAACAGCTATTTCACTTCTTCAATATACGTGCTGATAAAACTCTTAAAGGCTTCCAATGACCCTATTAATCCCTGATTATGTATCTAGTATTTCCTTTGACATCTATCTATTTGACAATCCCGTCCGCCGTCAGATTATCTACGACTCCGCTTACCGCCGATGTGGCAACGGTCCTGCTCTGCGGATTGGGGTTGCGGTAACGGAAGACCTTGCCTTCGTAATTTTTGAGGAGCAGATCGGCTTTTCTCATCGAAAGCACGTAGTCAGGCTGCAAAGTCACCTTGCCGCCGCCATCCACAAGGTCGATAGCGAAGTTAGGCACAGCAAGACCGGATGTGTGCCCGCGCATGCCTTGAATAATTTTGATACCCGTTTCAACGGGAGTGCGCAGATGTTCCGTGCCCTGCACTTCATCGCACTGGAACAGGTAATAGGGGCGCACTTTAGCCTTCAACAGTGCATGGCAAAGTCGCGTCTGGGTCGCCACGCTATCGTTAATGCCGCGTAAAAGGACCGCCTGGTTATTCACCGGCACACCGGCCCGCAGGATACAATCACAGGCGACGGCCGCCTCGGGGGTTACCTCGTTGGGGTGGTTAAAGTGGGTATTGAGCCATATTGGGCCGTACTTGGAGAGCATATCGCACAAATCAGCGTCGATACGCTGGGGCAGTACCGCCGGGAACCGCGAGCCGATACGGATAATCTCTATATGTTTTATAGCTCTTATGCGGGAGATAATAGCTTCAAGTTTGGCGGTTGACAGCGTTAACGGGTCGCCGCCGGAGATAATAACATCACGGACTTCATCATGCCGACGTAAATAGTCCAGCATCGCTTCTATTTCAGCGACAGTGCGCGTCCAGGCGCCGTGCCGCCATTCTCTCTTACGGTTGCAGTGGCGGCAAAGAACCGGGCAGATATCCGTAAGCACAATCAGCGCCCTGTCCGGGTAGCGGTGCACCAGGCCAGGCACAACGGAATTTTCCTTCTCCGCCAGCGGGTCTTCAAATCCAAGAGACCTCATGGAAATTTCCTGGATACAGGGCACCGCCTGTTTCCTGATGGGGTCGTCCGGGTCATCGGGGTTTACGAGCGACAGATAATAGGGGGTGATGGAGAGGGGATAGCGCCGGATTACCGAGCTTATGTGCGCCTGCTCTTCCGCTGACAGTGATATCAGCCTGACGAGCTGCTCCAAAGAGGTAATTCGGTTACGGAACTGCCATTTCCAATCTTTCCAGGAACTCTCCGGGACGTTCCGGAAAAACCGGTGCCTGGAGGTGGATATTGTTTCGGGAAGCACTAACGCTACGTTATTAGTTGATGTCTCTTTGGCGGGAGGCAGAGATGAATTTATCATTTTTAAAACTCCTCGTTTTTATATAATGCGTAAAATATATGTAGTCCTAAAGATTTCACGGCAACCCCTGATATGTTATATAATGATACCTGCAAATTCAATCTATAAAATATAGGAGGTAATCATGGACCTTGGTTTAAAAGGTAAGGTAGCGCTGGTAACCGGCGCAGGCAGCCAGATAGGCTTCGGCAAGGAGATTGCACTTCTGCTGGCCAAGGAAGGTTGCGACGCCGTCGCCGTTACGGACATTAACATCGACGACGCCAAATTGACGGCGGAAGCAATCAAAAAACTCGGCAAGAAATCGATTGCGGTCAAGGCAGACATCACCAGGCAAGCCGATGTCGCCGCGCTTGTAAAGAAAGTAATAGACGAATATAAAAAAATAGATATACTTTGTAATGTCGCCGGCGGTATTGCCAACCGCGTACAATACGACAAGGCCAAACCGGAAGACTGGGATAAAGATATTCACCTTAATCTCCACAGTATCCTGCTTACCTGCCAGGCCGTCCTGCCCTACATGAGAGAAAAGAAGTCCGGCGCCATCGTCAATATAGGCTCGGGCAGCACGCGCATGTACGAACACGGCGCGGGCAACGCTTATGCCCTTGCCAAATCTGGAGTAGATACCTTTACCAAACAGGTTGCTTTTAACGAAGCTAAGAACGGCATACGCTGCAACTGCGTCGCTCCCGGCCCCGCCCCAACCAATTTCATTCCGGGTCCTGATAAGAAGGGCCTGGTTGAGATGCTGGCCAAGACGATTCCTATGGGCAGGGGCGCCACCCAGGCCGATATTGCCAACGCAACTGCCTTCTTCGCCTCCGACCTCTCCGGCTATGTCACCGGCCAAATCCTGCACGTGTCCGGCGGGTCGGTACTGGATTAAAAAATTCTCATATAATAATAGGAGGGAACATGGACCTCGGATTTAAGGGCAAGACCGCTCTGGTGACTGGCGCGGGCAGCCAGATTGGCTTCGGCAAGGAGATTGCCCTGCTGCTGGCTAAAGAAGGTTGCCAGGCCGTCGCTGTTACAGATATCAATCTTGAAGACTCAAAGAAAACGGCTGCAGAGGTCAAGAAGCTAGGCGGCAAATCCACCGCCCTCCAGGCGGACATCACCAAAAAAGCCGAAGTGGACGCCATGGTGAAAAAGGTCATTGATGAGTACGGGAAAATCGATATCCTCTGTAACGTCGCCGGCGCTATCCTGCACAAGGACTATGTCCCCCTGGACGAGCAGAAACACGAAATATGGGCGAAGCAGATGGACCTCAACCTGTTCGGCACCATGTATGTCACGCGGGCGGTACTGCCCCACATGAGAAAGCAGAAGCACGGCGCTATCGTGAATATCGGCTCCGGCAGCACCCGCCAGTATGCTTTCGGCGTAGGTGTTTATGCCATCTCAAAGTACGCCATCGACCTCTTTACGAAGCAACTGGCATACCAGGAAGGCAAGAACGGTATACGCTGCAACTGCATCGCCCCGGGCCCGGCGCCGACCAATTTCGGGGCGGTCTTAAGGGAAGGCATGCCCCCTCCCCCACCGGAGCAGTACAACAAGATGCGGGAAGAAATGTTGAAAGCTTTCCCTCTCGGCAGGCTGGGCAAACCTGCGGACATTGCGAGTATCACCGTGATTATGGCATCAGAAGCTACTAACTACATCACCGGGCAGGTGATTCAGGTTTCCGGCGGCAACGTGATGTAACGGGCAAATACCCACCCTATATACAGCAGAATAAATTTTATAAAACTCCTGAATATCTTAAATTCAAGGCTGTCAATAGGGTTTCATAGTACTTTTTTCATACACGGTTGGGCTGGCGGATAGTCTTGACAGGCGGCAAACCGGATGATAATATGAGGTCAGAAGCTGATGGCACAACCTGAATAATGCTTCGGGAGGTGGTCTATGAGGCTTCATGGGTTATACGGAGTATGGCAGGTGGATAGTTGGGGCCCTGCCGAGTAGTAGGGCGAGCGGAAAACGGACACGGCTCGTAAATTAAGCTGGGGCCAGATCTGCAAAACAGACGCCCGGTACGGTAAATTACCGGAAGTGAGTTGAGTCCGTTACCAGTAGAAAATGTTAGCGGGGGTCGTTAGTACGGCCCCCGCTGCTTTTTGAGGGAAATTGATTGGCTAGTCGCTGTTAGGGTCGGTCAGGCCGGTCTTCTCCATAAGCGCCCGGTAGAAATCGGCGATGTCTTCGTCGTAGATTTCACTCTCCGCCTGGATGAAAGGCATGGTCAACGATTCGCGGTATATTTTTTCGATATCAGGTATGAGACCGACCAGGCTTTGCGTAACATTTTCAGACCCATCGGGGGGAGGCACTTCTTCAGCGAATGCTGGTAACACCGGCTTCACGCCGTATAGTATCAGGAAGCAGATAACGACGCCGCAGATGAAGCTAATTGCCATTTTCATTTTATTCCCCAGCTCCTGTAAGCAAGTAACAACTGATTACACTTTAATTCTGGCACAGGAGTATAAAAGGGGATGTAAAGACTATAAAAAATATATAAAGACGGGGTTAATTTTGTATAAAGAATTGCTCACAAAATTGTGATGTTTATGATAAAATGCCAGTAGGAGGCAGCATGATTAAAAATATCCGCGTTTTACCGGCCATTCTCACCGATAAACCCGCCGAGCTGGAAAAGCTGGTGCGTCAGGCCGAGTCGTTTACCGATTCCGCCCAGTTCGATATCATGGACGGGCAGTTCGTGCCGTCGCACAGCGTTTCCTGTGGAGACATCGCCGGGTTGAAAACAAGTCTGCACTGGGAGGCGCACCTCATGGTGCTGCGTCCGGAGGACTGCCTCGAGGATTTCAAGCGTGCCGGGGCGGAGAAAATCGTTTTCCACTTTGAAGCAACGCCGTCGCCGGAAAAAACGATTAAAGCCATCAGAAAGCTGGGCTTGCAGGTGGGATTGGCTATCAACCCGGAGACCCCCATCAGCGACTTCAGCCCGCTGGTCAAGCAGGTGGACGGCGTGCTTTTTCTTGCCGTCCACCCGGGTTTCTACGGCGCCAAATTCATCCCCGAGGTGCTGGATAAAATAATCGAGTTCCGCAAGGCATATCCCAAAGTGGAAATCGGCATAGACGGGGGCATAAAAGAAAGCAATATCGAACAGGTCGCCCGTACCGGCTTGAATGTCATCTGTGTGGGAAGCGCCATCTTCAGGCAGTCAGACCCTGCCGCCAGTTACCGGCGACTTGTTAAGATGGCGACTGCAGCTATAGCTTGATGTGAAAACCGATCCTGTAAGGCAGTGTCTTTTTATGATTGCTCTTCCGATTTTTCCTCGGAGCCCCAGTCGAGCATGAGTTGTTTCAGCTGCTGGGCAAGCTTCGGACTGGAGCGGAGTCGCTGAATAAAAATGGGGCAGCCCTCCAGCAATGAGTTCTGCGCGGCCGTAGCCATGCTGGACAGCAGGTTCTCTGTTACGGAGTCCATCTGTTGCCCTGCCGTGCTGCCGGGTGCCGCCTGTTCCAGTTGCCTTTTGATATCCTCGGTGGTGAATTTCATCGGCACGACACAGGCTTTATACCAGGGACACTCCTTGCACTGGACTATCCCGTAGGCTTCATTAACAATATCATCCATCTTCTACCGCCTTTTTATTACTGCGTTATAAGAGCTAATCTCTGTTCAATCTGAGCTATATTCTGGAAAGCTCCCATTACAGCATTTTTTATTATACCATCTTTATCAATAAAAAGGGTGGCGGGAATTCCTCTGGCACCATACATAAGGCCAACCTCTCCGGTCGTGTCAAGCAATACGGTAAAGGTAAGCCCGTTTTGCGCCATGAACAACCGGACGTCATCAGCGCTTTCCTGTTCATTAACAGCCAGTATCACAAGTCCTTTCTGCATCCACTTACTATCTTCAAATATTTCCTGAAACAGGGGCATCTCGTAGCGGCAGGGAGCGCACCGGATGGCCCAGAAATTAATCAGCACCGGCTGTCCCCTGAAATCACTTAATGCGACCTGTTGTCCGTCTAGATTCAATAACTGAAAATCAGGTGCCGTTAATTCAGGCGTTTCGTCAGTTTCGGAACTCGTACATCCGCCTGATAATAGAGTAACAATCGATAACGCAATTATCAGCATTGACATTAATATTCTCATAATCCCCCCTTTACCGGTTACGCTGTAAGTGAAGAAATCCATACCAGTTTATTTGTCAGCACCAGAATACCTATAGTAATCAATAGAAATGCACTTATAAATTGTATAATGACGGAATACCGACTGATGCGTTTCAGGAGAGGACGCAGCGCGTCAAAGGCCGCCCCGATAACGAGAAACGGCAGCCCCAAACCCAGAGAATATATAGCTAATAAATAAGCGCCCTCCCACGCCGTTGCCCTCACCGAAGCCAGCGTTAATATACTGCCCAGGACCGGCCCGATACAGGCCGTCCAGCCCATTGAAAATGCCCCTCCGATGATGAAAGACCGCAGGTAACCCGTGGTTTTGCCGGCATTCGGTTTGAGTCGTTTTTCATAATTGAGCCACGTCACTTTCATAGCTAATAATATAAACACACCGAAGGCTATCATCAGGCTGCCGGCAATCTTACGCAGCAGGCTGATGTCCGGGATTATAGCGTGTCCGGTAACTCCCGCAATTATACCCAGGAGCACGAAAATTACGGTAAAACCCAGTACAAAGCTCAAGGCATGCAGAAACACGGCAGGACGGAAACCCTTGCCTTCAAAAATCTCCGGGCCGTAAAGGCTGGCTAAATAGACCGGCACCATCGGTAAGACACATGGAGAAAGAAATGACAGCAATCCAGCGCCAAAAGCGACTAACACGGTAATATTCTCATCCATTACGACTATTCTATAATGTATTTAGAGAAACTGCCAGAAAATATAAATCGTATGACGACTATGGACAAAACTTATATTACGGCATATAATCCTGTATGCGGGTGTGAAACCCATAAAAGCAGCTTCGGGCACCGGAAATAAAGCCCCGCGCAAAAACAGGGAGGAGGGAAAAATGCCGCTATATATTATGACGAGCACCCTGACCGACGAAGGCCGAAAAACGGTGAAATCTAATCCCCTTAGAATCATAGAGGTAAACAAGGAAGTCGAAGCCATGGGCGTGAAAATCCTCGCCCAGTACGTTACCCTGGGGCAATACGACTTCATCAATATCCTGGAAGCCCCCAATAATGAAGTTGTCGCAAAAGTAGCGATAGAACTCGGCTCCCGCGGCACGCTCCAGACCAACACCCTCGCCGCCTTGACTCTGGACGATTTTATAAAAGCACTCAAATAGCAATGTCGTTGAAAAGAAAATACCGGTGCCCTACAGCTGCGCGACCGCTCAAGCCACGACAATAACTGGAGGATAATAATCAGACCTCTTAGCTTTACCCAGATTTCTCTTTACCAGCAATGCCCCTGGTGCTACAAGCTTCAGTACATCGACGGCCTGAAAGCCAAGGAAAAATGGTATTTCAGCTTCGGCACGTCCATGCACAACGCCTTGGAGCGTTTTTTTAAAGTGCGCACGCCGCCGGCCCCCTCGCTCGAAGAACTGCTGCAGTTTTACGAGCAGGGCTGGGTTTCAGGGGGATACGAATCGCCGGAGGAAGAGGCCAGGTACAAGGAGTACGGCAGGGAAATTCTAAAGCGCTTCCGGGAGATTCACGCCCCCGATTTCCGCCTGCCGATTGCGCTGGAGCGCAGGTTCAACCTGGACATCGAAGGGATTAAGCTGATAGGGTTTATCGACCGGGTGGATAAACTGGACAGCGGCGGTCTTTCCATCATCGACTATAAGACAAACCAGGAGCTTTTTACGTCCGATTACCTGGAAAACGACCTCCAGCTGACGATTTACCAGATGGCCGCCGAGCAGACCTGGAACCTGCCGGTGGAAAAACTCACGCTCTACCACTTGCGGTCGAATACCGCCTGCACCTGCGCACCGCGTGATGAAAAGCGCATCGACCAGGCCAGACAGCTGGTGCTGGACGTGGCGGAAAATATTAATCAGGGGAATTTCCCCGCTACGGAACACGAGTTTTGCCCCTGCGATTTCCCCGAGCACTGCCCCTACTACCGCCACCAGTATATTAAAACGGAAGAACAGCCGGACCGGCAGGAGCAGCTGCCCGGCATCGCTGCCGCCGACGCCGTCGAGCGCTATGCCGAAATACAGTCACAAATCAAGGAACTGGAAGCAGAACTCGAAGAAATTAAGCAATCGATAATCGACTACTGCCAGGCGGAGGGACTGAACCGCGTTTACGGCAGCGAACATGATATCTCCTACAAACTTACGCAGAGGACAGGCTTCAGCGGGGACGAGGTCAAATCCGTCCTGGAACCGGAGGGGCTGTGGGAAAAGGTGCTGGGGTTCGACCAGGCGCTCGTAAGAAAGCTCATGGAGGACAGGTCAACTCCCGCTGAAATCAAGAAAAAGCTGGAAACGCTGAAAAAGATTACATCTACATATACCAGTTTAAGGCTACGACAACACGACGGCGAAGAAGAGTGAGGGATAAATCATGGCAAGACTGCTGCTGATAAGGCACGGCACAACCAGGCTGCACAAAAACGACCGCTTCTGGGGCTGGACGGACGTGCCCCTAAGCGCCACCGGCATCAAGCAGGCGGGAAAACTGCGGACCCGCCTGGCAGGTGAAAAAATAACCGCCGTTTATACCAGCACGCTAAGTCGCGCCAGCGCTACCGCGGAAATCATCGCCACCGGGCACAAAGCTGAATTAGTCGCCTGCGACGAACTCTGCGAGTGCAACTTCGGGTTTATCGAAGGGCTGACCTATAAAGAAATTGAGCACCGTTACCCGGAACTGGCCGAAGAGCTGGCAAGCAGGAAAACGGTCTCTTTTCCCGGAGGGGAAACGCTCGACCAGCTAAACGACCGGGTTATAACTTTTATGAAAGAACTGGAAAATCTCAAGGCTAAAGATATGGCGGTCATCGTCTCTCACGGCGGGCCACTGCGGTTGTTAATCTGCAATTTACTGGGTATGGATATTACGCACTGGCAGCAGTTCCGCATCGATAGAGCGTCGTTGAGTATCGTGGAGACCTATCCACAGACGGCTATCCTGGTCTCGCTCAATGATGTTACCCATCTTAAGAAATAATGGAAGTATTATGAATCTGGCTTTTGCATCATGGAGCGGGGGAAAGGACGGCTGCCTAGCGCTTTACCGGGCCAAGCAGTCGGGCATGGATATCCGCTTCCTGGTAAACATGGTCTCGGAGGACGGCAAGCGCTCGTGCAGTCATGGCATCCGGGCGGCTGTAATTAAAGAGCAGGCTGGGGCGCTGGGAATACCCATCGTACAGAAGCCCACCACAACTAAAACCTACGAAAAGATATTTGTCGATACACTCAAGGAATTGAAAAAGAAGGGCGTTACTGACGGCGTTTTCGGCGATATAGATTTCGACCCGCACCGGGAGTGGAACGAAAGGGTCTGCGGCGGGGCCGGTATAAAAGTCCACCTTCCCCTCTGGCAGGAGGACCAGACAAAACTCATGGAAGAATTCATCGACGCCGGATTTAAGTCCGTGGTCGTTGCCGCGAAAGCCGAGCTGCTCGGAAAAGAGTACCTCGGCAGGACCGTCGATAGGCAGTTCATCGCCGATTTAGCCGGATTAAATAAAGACATCACGCCCTGCGGCGAGTCCGGCGAGTACCACACGCTGGTGGTCGATGGGCCTATATTTCCAAATCGACTGGAAATTATAGAATCTGAAAAGGTAAGTCGCGGTGACCACCATTTTCTAGAGATACTAAAGACCAGAATAGCCGCTAAGAAACAGGATTAGTAAAATGACCAAAATAATAGCCAGAGTGATATCACAAAAGGGCGTTTGCGATGCCGGCCATAAGGTCGGTGACGAGTTCGTCATCGGGCAGACAACGCCCGAAGGGATGTGCTCCTGGGCTTTTTATACCCTTTTCCCCTTCGCCGAGCCGCTGCAGTTCGGCGGCAAGTTCCCGTGGGAAAAAGACCCCTCCAAAGCCAGAGTAGCCTGCCCGGACGCGGATAATCCCGTTATCTTTGAGCTGCGGAGAGTGGAATAGCCGCGATGGCCTGGCTTAGAGAGCTTTCAATTAATAAGGACCACGTTTACCGGGGAATCGTTGAAACGGGACTTGGCGGCGCCGTGGCGGAAATGGACCAGCCCGACTTTATGGAAGGCTTCAAGAAATTAACCGGACTGGACGTTATACCCGGAACGCTAAATATAAAAATGGTCGAGCCGCTTGACCTTCACCTCTTAAGATACCTGAAGTTCGCCGATATCGGCTGGGAGTTCGACCCGGCGACGCAGGGAATCGACTACACAGGCGAAATCGGGATGTACTATCGACGGGCGACCGTAAAGGGCAAATACAAGGCCTATCTCCTGGTCTTTACCTGGGTATCGGATACCCATACCGACGCGGAACTGGTAAGCCCACACCACCTGCGCACGGTGCTCAAACTTAAAGATGGGGACAAAGTAAAGTTTAAACTGGACAGTGAATAAGGCAAAAAGCGTTACTGCCGACTGTTAGAAAGCCAGCATTATCAATTCTTTTACGTTCCACCCCACCACCATCAGCAACAGCAGGATAGCGGGAATCAGCCACCTGCCCGGCACAAAAAAGCTGATAGCCACTGGGATAACGAACTTGAAAATCGCCATCTTGTAGGTGGAGTCCATTGACGCTTTCATGACGGGATTCAGCTCTATCCAGCCGTAGCGTGCCGCCAGAGCCGTCAAGACCAGGTCCACAACCTGTAATGATAAAAAGGCCATTTTTAGAACCAGGTCGACTTTATCACGCCGACGGCTCCTGACGAGGATACTTGAGATTGGTCCCCCGATACGCTGACCTAATGACATAACTTTCTTCTTTCTCTTTCCAGCGTATCTTTTAATTCAAAAACACAGGATAAATTTAACCTATGGAAATATGAATAAAGTGTAAAAATCCTTCCTCTATTTTTCTTTTGCCCGTTCCTGCCCTGTGCTATACTTAGGTAAGATTTAAAGAGAGGCGTATTTTTTGGCCGGACAGCAGGAAATCAAACAAAAAATAGAAGACCTGCGGGCGGAAATCAACCGCCATAATTACCTGTATCACGTGCAGGACAACCCGGAAATCAGTGACGCCGAGTACGACCGACTGATGCGGGAGCTTAAGGTACTGGAGGAAAAGTACCCGCAGTTCCTCACGCCTGATTCGCCAACACAGCGCGTGGGGGCCGCGCCGCTGGAGGCATTCGGGGTGGTGGAACACCCCCTGCCCCTGCTGTCGCTGGGCAACGCTTTTTCCGACGACGAACTCATGGCCTGGTACAAACGCACACTGAAACTGGTGGGCGAGCGGCCTTTCGACTTCGTCGGCGAGTATAAAATCGACGGTCTGGCGGTAGCTTTGACCTACGTTGACGGGCAGTTGACGACCGGCGCCACCCGCGGCGACGGCTTAAGGGGGGAGAACATCACCCAGAACTTGAGGACCATCCGCAGCATCCCCCTGTCCGTCCCCAAAGACGCGCCACCCCGCTTCGAGTTGAGGGGAGAGGTCTATCTATCCAAGAAAGGATTTCAAAAGCTTAACCGTGAAAGGGGAGAGGAGGGGCTGTCCCTCTTCGCCAATCCCCGTAACGCCGCTGCCGGCTCGGTGAGGCAGCTCGATTCGCGCATCACTGCCAGGCGCCCGCTGGATATCTATATCTACATGCTGGGCTACGCCGAGGGCAGGCCTGTCCCGCCGACGCACTGGGAGACGATGGAATGGCTGAAAACGCTGGGCTTCAAGATAAACCCTAAAAACCGCCAACTGGACAGCATTGAAAAGGTAATAGAGTATTACCGCGAATTGGAAAAGGAGCGGGAAAGCCTCCCCTACGAAGCCGACGGCATCGTGGTGAAGATAAACCAGCTCAACCTGCATGAAGAGCTCGGCGATATCGGCCGCGAGCCGCGCTGGGCGATAGCCTACAAGTTCCCCGCCACGCAGGCAACGACAAAACTCAATGATATAGGCATCAACGTGGGCCGCACCGGCACGCTCAATCCCTACGCTATTTTGGAGCCAGTGGCAGTGGGGGGCGTCACGATAAAAAATGCCGCTCTGCATAATGAGGACGACATCCGCCGCAAGGACATCCGCATCGGCGACACGGTGATTATCCAGCGCGCCGGGGAGGTAATCCCGGAGGTGGTGGGGCCGGTGAAAAGCAAGCGCACCGGCAAAGAGAAAGAATTCAATCTTCTTGATAAAATATTTAATAAGGAAAAGGGTCGTCCGGCCTGTCCAGAGTGCGGCGGGGAGGTCATCAAGCCGGAGGGCGAGGTGATGTATTACTGCTCTAACGCCGCCTGCCCCGCCCAGGCGCAGCAGCGCATTGAGCATTTTGCCTCCAGGGGCGCGATGGATATCAGGGGAGTCGGGGAGAATATTAGCGCGATGCTTTTTGATAAAGGCCTGGCTAAAAACGTCGCAGAACTCTACAAGCTCAAGGATAAAAAGGAGCAGCTGGTGGAAATCGAGAAAATGGGCGAAAAGAGCATGGAAAACATGCTCCAGGCTATCGAGACCAGCAAGGCGAGGCCGCTGGCAAGGTTGATATTTGCGCTGGGAATCCGGCACGTAGGGGAGGAAATGGCGGAAATACTGGCAAATGAATTTCACAGTATCGACGGACTTGCCAGGGCATCGCGGGAAAAGCTGATGGACGTCAGTACCATCGGTCCCAAGATTGCGGACAGCATTATCGCCTTCTTCCGCGAGGAAGACAACAAGAATATAATTCAAGAATTAAAAGATGCTGATGTAAAAGCAGCAAAGACGGAAGAAACGGCGGCTACGCCAAAACACCTGCCATTTTCCGGTCAGGAGTTCGTGGTGACGGGGCGACTGGAGACTTTCACGCGCCAGCAGGCGGAGGCTAAAATCAAGGAACTCGGCGGCACCGCCAGGGACAACGTCACCCGCAAGACCGACTTCGTGGTCTATGGCGATGAACCCGGCTCTAAATTAACGCGGGCAAAAGAACTGGGCATCAAGCCGCTCAACGAAAAGGAATTTCTAGAATTACTTAAAAAGGCGAAAGTATGAAACTAATCGTGGGGCTGGGCAACCCGGGTTTCCTGTACGCCCTCAACCGGCATAATATCGGCTTTATGTGCGTCAGACACCTCGCCCGTACGCATAAAATCACCTTCGACAGGAAGCAGGGGCACGCCCGTACCGGCATCGGCAGAATCGGGCGCTATAAAGTCGTTCTCGCCCGACCCCAGACCTACATGAACGCCAGCGGAGAATCAGTTAATGCCCTGCTGAAAAGGCTTAATGTCAGGCCCGCCGACCTTATTGTCATTCACGACGACCTCGACCTGCCGGTGGGCAAAATTCGACTGCGCCTGGGGGGAAGCTCCGGCGGCCACAAGGGCATCGACTCGATAATTACGCGTACCGGCACGCAGGACTTCTATCGCGTACGGGTAGGCGTCGGGCGACCGGAGGAGGAAAACGGCGTAGCCCTGAAAGAGGAAGCCGTCATCGGCTACGTTCTTAGCGACTTCACACCCGAAGAAAAAAAGATAATCGATGAGACCATTCCTAAGGTCGGCGAGGCCATTGCCTATCTGCTCTCCGCAGGCTTGTCCGCTGCCATGAATAAATATAACTGATAATGTTTTTTCTTTGCCCCCGTTCCGCCCGCGATGCTATAATCACAGTACACGACGGCGGGAGGTCGCGATTGAAAAGGCTGCTGTTCTTATGCATCGTTTTCCTGTGTATCCCAGCATTATCGCTTGTAATCACGGGCTGCGGGCAGACACAGTCCACTGCTCCAGTCCCGGATACGACTAACAGCAAGATTTACGAAAACGAATACTTCGGTTACTCCTGCCTGTACCCTGCTGGCTGGGAATTACAGGCAAATCCGGGCGGTATGCTGGTCCTGTTTGCCGGGCCGATGGACACCGATGATGAATTCATAATTAATGTTAATATTTTTGTCGAAGAATTAACTGAATATGCCGGTATTTCACTTGATGATTACACGGAAAACAGCGAAGTACAGTTCCATGAATCTCTGGATGATTACCAGAGGCTGGCCCTGGATGATACCATCATCAGCGGAATGGCCGCCAGGCTGGTTACCTACTCCTTCTCAATAGACACCTTTAAAATCAAGGGGACACAGGCGTTTTTCATCCGCGACAATAAAGCCTATATCATCACCTACTCGGCCACGCCCGAAACCCACAGTCAATATTACTCTGAATTCGAACTTATATTCGCGAGTTTGGTCTTCAAATAGTTGAAGGTGTTATGAAAAAGCCCATTATCATAGCGGTAATCGGGGGGAGTGAAGTACCGCCGCAAACGGCCCGGCTGGCGGAAGAGGTGGGACGCGAGATTGCCAGGTGTGGCGCTGTGCTGGTATGCGGGGGGATGTCCGGCGTCATGGAGGCCGCCTGCAAGGGCGCCGCAGAGGCGGGGGGACTGACGATTGGCATACTACCGGGAGAGCGGCGTGAGGCTAACCCTTACGTACAGATACCCATCGCGAGCGGGATGGGCTACGCGCGTAACGTGGCGGTGGTCAAAAGTACTCAAGCCGTCATCGCCATCGACGGGAGCTACGGCACGCTTACGGAAATCGGATACGCCCTCCAGAGCGGTATCCCAGTCATCGGCCTGGGGACCTGGGAAATTGCGATTGACGGCAAAGAAGATAAAAATATCATTAGGGCAAAAAACCCTGAAGAAGCCGTGGACAGGGCGATGGAACTAATAGAAAATCGATAATTCCTGCTTGGAGAGAAAAATGTCGACGATAAAAACGGTCAAGGCAAGAGAAATTTTAGACTCGAGGGGTAATCCCACCCTGGAGGTGGCGGTGGAGCTCAAGGGCGGCACGATGGGTATAGCCGCCGTGCCATCGGGCGCCAGCACCGGCACCCACGAAGCTAAAGAATTGCGCGACGGGGATAAATCCCGCTTCAACGGCAAGGGCGTCCTCAAGGCGATGAATAACGTCAATAAGACCATCGCTAAAGCCATTGCCGGGATGGACGTTACAGACCAGGGAGCTATCGACAATACGCTTATCAAGCTCGACGGCACGCCTGATAAGTCGAATCTTGGCGCCAATGCCATCCTAGGAACATCTTTAGCCGTAGCCCATGCCGCCGCCGGTTTCAAAGGTGTGCCGCTCTATATTTACCTCGGCGGCGACGGCGCTTACGCCCTGCCCGTGCCGATGATGAACATCCTCAACGGCGGTAAGCACGCGGAAAACTCTACCGACCTGCAGGAGTTCATGGTCATGCCGGTGGGCGTCAAGAGCTTCTATCAAGCCCTCCAGGCAGGCGCCGAGGTCTATCATGCCCTGAAAAAAGTGCTTAAAGACAAAGGACTTAACACCAACGTCGGCGACGAGGGCGGCTTTGCCCCCTCCCTCCCCTCGAATAAAGACGCCGTGGAGGCCATCCTCGCCGCCATAGAGTTGGCCGGATACAAGCCCGGCAAGCAGTGCTATATAGCCCTCGATCCCGCCGCCAGCGAGTTCTACCAGAACGGCAAATACGTCCTCGCTAGAGAAGGCAGGACTTTGACCTCGGCGGAGATGGTTGATTATTATGTCAATTGGTGCTCCGACTACCCTATTATCTCGATAGAGGACGGTATGTCGGAGGACGACTGGGACGGGTGGCAGCTGCTGACGCAAAAGCTGGGAGAAAAAGTGCAGCTGGTGGGCGACGACCTTTACGTGACCAACGTCAGCCGCATCACAAAAGGCATCGGGCTTAAAGCGTCTAACGCCGTGCTGATTAAGCCCAACCAGATAGGCACGCTAACAGAGACCCTGGAGGCTATCAAAACGGCCAAGCAGGCCGGCTGGACGGCCATCGTGAGCCACCGCTCCGGTGAGACGGAGGACACCACCATCGCCGACCTGGCGGTGGGGCTGAATACGGGGCAGATTAAGACCGGCGCGCCGGCCCGCTCCGAGCGTACCGCCAAGTACAACCGACTTCTTTATATAGAAGAGGAGCTTGGCAGCGCCGCCGACTATGCCGGAATGAATGCGTTTTATAACATTAAACACTAAGTGCCCACCCTGGAAAAGAGAAATCATGGCTGAAATATTCCCCGGCATACACTGGCTTAAATCGCCGATAGCCCTTGAACAAAGCTCATTGGCGCACGTAAATATATACCTGGTTGAAGGCGACAAGGGCTATTTGCTGGTCGATGCCGGGTGGAACACGGATATATCTTTCAGCACACTGCATAATTTCCTGATTAAAAAGGGCAAAAATTTCCATGATATAAAGCAGATTGTCGTTACCCACGTCCACCCCGACCACTACGGTATGGCGGGGCGGATAAAAGAGCTCTCCGGTGCAACGCTGGCTATGTACCACACCGAAAAAGACTTCATCGAGCCCAGGTATGTCTCCATGGAAGAGCTGCTGCAAAAGACCGACCGCATGCTCGTGGTCAACGGCACGCCGGAAAAGGAAATGGTCGTATTGCGGGACGCCAGCCTGGACGTTGAAAAATACATCGTCCCCACCCAGCCGGACCAGCTCCTCCACGACGGCGATACAATAACCACCGGACTTTTTACGTTCCGGGTAATATGGACGCCGGGTCATTCCTCCGGTCACATCTGCCTCCACGAGCCGGACAAAAAAGTGCTGATTTCAGGCGACCATATCCTGCCCAGGATAACGCCCAACATCAGCGTTAATCCGCAGTCGATAGAAAACCCCCTGGGCAGGTATCTGGAGTCGCTCAAGGAGTTAAGGAGGCTTGATGTAGAACTTACGCTGCCGGGGCATGACGAGCCGTTTAAAAACCTCAAGCAGCGCATCGACGAGATAATATACCACCACGGCTTGAGAAACCTGGAAATACTGGGGACTTTAGCCTCCCGCCCCAGGACAGCCTACCGAATTGCGAAGGAGGCAAGCTGGGGCGATAACGCCGCCTGGAAAGACCTGCCGCCCTTCCACCAGAGGATGGCGGTCTTCGAGACGCTGGCCCACCTGGAGATGATGGCGGCGGAAAGCCGCGTGGACAAACTCACGCGCAAGGGCATCATTTACTGGGCGGAGAAGTGATATAATTTAGTCGTGATGAAAAAAATCGGCATCACCACCACCGTGCCGGTGGAAGTCCTGCTCGCCGCAGGGTACCAGCCAATCGACCTCAATAACGTCCTCGTTAGCGCCCCCGACCCCACCAAATACGTTACTATTGCCGAGCGGGACGGCTTTCCGCTTAACTGCTGTACCTGGATTAAAGGCCTCTACGGCGTCTGCATGGACAGCGGCATTAACGACGTTCTGTGTGTGACCAATGGCGACTGCACTAATACAATCATGCTCATGGAGGTCTTAAAGCTTAAAGGCAAAAATACCATACCATTCGCCTATCCTGAACGCCCCGACGCAGAGCAGATGGACTATGTCCTGGAGAAATTGGCGGCAACCCTCGGCACGACGCTACAAGCCGCAGAGAAAGTGCGGCGTAAGGTAAAGCCGGCGCGCGACCTCGCCCTCAAGCTGGACGAGCTTACATGGAAGGACAATAAGGTCAGCGGCTGGGAGAATAATCTTTGGCTGATTTCAACTTCCGACTTTAACGGTGACTATTTGAAATACCAGAAAGAATTGCAGGAGTTAATCGATAAATCCACGCAGCGCCAGCACTACCCTTCCCAGGAAATCCGGATAGGGTATATCGGGGTGCCGTCCGTCTATGCTAAGGAGTTTTACCCTTACGTTGAAAAACACGGCGCGAGAGTGGTTTTTAACGAGGTGCAGCGCCAGTTCGCCATGCCCGAACCGGGTGGGTCGCTGGCCGAACAGTACACCAATTACACCTACCCTTACTCCATCAACGAGCATATCGCCGATATCAAGTCCGAGCTTAAAAAGAGGCGTATCGACGGGATAATTCATTACGTGCAGGCGTTCTGCCACCGGGGCATCGGGGACATCGTCATGCGCAGCATGATTAAGGTTCCCATGCTGACGCTGGAAGGCAACGCCGACTTCTTTCTCAACGGGCATGTCAAGACCCGTATCGAGGCTTTCCTGGACATGATAGAGAGGAGAAAAATCTCGCCCAAAGTAGTAAAATAGGTATGTGATTGTTTGACATATATGTATTTATTAGGAGGCTTAATTGAAAACGAGAATCGGCATCAATGGCTTCGGGCGCATCGGGAGACTGACACTAAGGACAATTCTAGAACGCCATAAGAACGAAATAGAAGTCATGGCGGTCAACGACCTTACGGATAGTAAGACCAACGCCCACCTGTTCAAGTGGGACAGCGTTTACGGTCCTTACGCCGGCGAGGTTACGGCAAAAGATAAATCTATTATCGTTGACGGCAGGGAAATCCAGGTGCTATCGGAACGCGACCCCGCCGCCATTCCCTGGAAAGATTACGGCGTCGATATCGTCATCGAGTCCACCGGCAAATTCACCGATGCCGATAAGGCCCGGGCGCATACCAAGGGAGGCGCTAAAAAAGTCATTATCTCCGCCCCCGCCAGCAACGAGGATGCCACTATCGTCCTCGGCGTCAACGAGGACACTTACGACCCCAAGAAGCACCAGGTAATCTCCAATGCCTCCTGCACCACCAACGGCATTGCACCGCCGGTCAAGGTGCTGCATCAAAATTTCACAGTCACCAAGGGGCTGATGACCACTATCCACTCCTATACCAACGACCAGGTAATACTGGATATCGTCCACAAGGACATCCGCCGGGCGCGCGCCGCCGCCATCAACATGATACCCACCACCACCGGCGCCGCCAGGTTAGTGGGCAGACTGGTGGAGGGGCTGGAAGGCAAGATTCACGGCCTTGCCATGCGAGTACCCACACCATCGGTATCCGTTATCGACTTCGTCTGCAACACGCAGAAAGAGGTCAGCGTCGAGCAGGTCAACGAGGCGTTCGGGAAAGCCGCCGCAGGCCCGATGAAGGGCATCCTTGAATACTGCGAGGAAAAGCTCGTCAGCATGGACTTCAAGGGCAACCCGCACAGTTCCATCATCGACGCCCCCAGCACCATGGTCATGGACAAAAACATGGTAAAGATACTGGCCTGGTACGATAACGAGTGGGGCTATAGCTGCCGCTTGGGCGACCTAGTTGTTTTCCTGGCAAATAAGGGACTTTAGTGCTTGAGATTATTGATACTTTTCCTGCCTTTTTGAAGTACTGGAAAAAAGCACAAAACCAATCACTGGACGAGCAAATAGAAGGCTGGGAAAAAGTATATATGACTCCCTGGCCGGAGCTTCTGGCCAAGCAGTTAGATAATTACGAAGCGGATAAACTCGACTGGCGTAAAATTGCCCGCGTAAAAGTTTTCCCTCACTTTTCAAAACAAATACCCGCCATGAGGGAAGCGCATAAAAACCTGCTGGAATCCTGTGTGCCCCTTTATGAAAGAGTGCAGCATTTATTCGATTTTAACAGTGATGTTATCGTCGTAATCTATGTGGGAATAGGATGCGGGGCTGGTTGGGTAACACCCTATCGCGATACGCCGGCAATTCTATTCGGGCTGGAAAATATCGCCGAGTGCGATTGGAGCAACGTATCTGATATACAGGAACTAATCGCCCACGAAGCGGGACACCTTGTTCACCAGTACTGGCGGTCACAAAATGGCAAGTCCGCAGGTTCCGGCCCCTGGTGGCAGCTTTATGAAGAAGGCTTTGCCCAGCGAATTGAGAGTAAAATATGCAGCGAATATACCTGGCACCAGGCAGATGAGTTAATGGACAGCGACTGGCTTGAGTGGTGTCAGCGCCACAAAGGCTGGCTGGCGGCTGAATTTTTAAAAAGGATAGGAGAAGCAAAATCTGTAGCTCCGTTCTTCGGTTCGTGGTTTAATATAAACGGCAAAATTGAAACAGGATATTTCCTCGGGCATGAAGTGATTACAGAACTGGAAAAAAATATCAGTATTAAAGAAATCGCCCTGTTTGACGATATTGAAGGATATTTAAAGCCGATATTAAAACAAATGATGCCATGATATAATAAAAATGTACCATAGTAGCGATTGACATTGTATTGCGGAATTGCGTAAAATGTAACATCGGCTACCTGCAAAGGTGAGTAATGAAATTAGTAGTTGTTGGTTTCGGTCAGTGCGGCGGCAGAATCGCCGATGAATTCGCCCGTTTGAATAAAAGAGCCATGGGATTGCGCAGGCTCAACATCGTCACCGGCGCTTATGCGGTCAATACCGATATCGCCGACCTTAGTGGACTAACAACCATAAAATCTAATTACGACCACCGCATTCTTATCGGCAACAAGAAGACACAGGGACACGGCGTGGGGAAAATCAACGAACTCGGTGCGGAAATCGCCCACGAAGATGCCGATAAAATCATCGAGACAATCAGGACCACCGAGCACTTTTCAGAAACAGATGCGTTCCTGCTCATCGCCGGGGCGGCGGGGGGCACCGGCTCCGGCGCGATAGCCGTATTGACACAGCAGATTAAAGAGCGCTACGTTGATAAACCGGTCTACAATCTCATTGTCCTTCCCTTCGAGCACGAGGTCGCTACCGAGGAAAGGACAGTCTATAACGTGGCCACATGCTTGAAGTCCAGCTATCTGGTGGCGGACGCTATATTCCTGGTGGACAACCAGCGGTACGTAATGAAAGACGCCTCGCTAATGAATAATCTGTCTAGGATAAACACGTTGATTGTCCAGCCGTTCTTCAATCTCCTCTGTGCCGGCGAGGAAAAAAGGACGCGGTATATCGGTGCCAAAATTTTAGACGCCGGAGATATTATACAGACACTGGTAGGCTGGACAACGCTCGGCTACGGGCGTTCGCAGACCAGTATATTCAAGAACCTTTTCAGCGGCCCACGAGACTTTCGCGATAAAGCCTCGGAAACCCAGCGCGGCATCCATGCCCTCGATGAAGCCATTACCGGCCTGTCCATCAAGTGTAATCCCCTGGAATCCAAGCGGGCGCTTTATCTCGTCTCTGCCCCGGCCAAGGAAATTAACGTGGACCTTATCAAAGACATGGGCACCTATATCAAAAACATGGCGCCGGAAGCTGTCATCAGGAGCGGTGATTACCCGCGTGAAAAAGGCAATCTCGATGTAACCCTGATTCTCTCGGAGATGAGCGACGTGGAGAAAGTCAGGGGCTACTTCACCAAGGCAATCAATCTCATCGCGGAACTTAAGAAACGCCAGGAAGGTATAGTAAGCACACAGCGAGGGATTGATGTTTCCATTAAGGATATTCCCTCGCTGTTATAGCTCGATTATTCAGTTATAATCTAACTTATAATTCCACAAGATTACTGGTTCGTCGGTAATTTTTTAATTCCTAACCGTCCGAATACCCAATCCTGCTATTCACCGCAAACACTATCAGTCCGGTGCATTAAAACGTAAGCCGGATTTATTTATCCTTTGGCTATCTTGGAATAAATCTGCCAGGCCTGCTCGATTGTCTCGTCGCGCACCTGCCAGGCTTTCTCAACAGAGTTATCGCGTGTGTTGGCGGCTCTTTCGATAGCGGCTTCATAAGATCTGTTGGCTGCCTGTTCGGCTTTTTTATATTCTTCTTCAGCCTGTCGAACAGCCATTTCACGAGAGCCGGCGGCTGCGGCTATCGCTTCTTCCCGGTCTTTCGACGCTTTAGCAACGGCGTTGGAGTAAGAGCGGTTGCTCTGCTGTTCCGCCCGGCGGTAGGCCTTTGCTACCTGCATTTCATTTTCATGATAAGCCTTGGCTACCTGCCGCTCGGCGTCCATGTAAGCGGCATAAGCCCTCTCGGCCTGACTCATTACTTCGTCAAGGGGGTTAGCAGTGCGTTCTTCTTTCGGCTCTTCAACCTCGGCAGGAGTTACTTCGACATCTTTAGCTTTCTTCTTCTGGGTAGGCACCAGACACCTCCTTATAAAATCATGTATTTTTAAATAGGTTTACTATTCAGATTCTATTCAGTGCAAAGTATATTGCGCACTATTTAAAAAGTCAAGCGAATTTTCCGCACCGCAACAGGTACTCATATCCTTCCCGTTACATGATTTAAATGTCCGCCAATCAAGGCTAATCCGTCTTAATCACCCTCATCTTCTGCTTCTTCTTCATCAGGCTGCAACTTCTTGGCCTCATACATCCTGGAGAGCAGTTCCAGGCGATCGGCTATCTTTTTCTTGGTTTCTTTAGGTGTCTCTTCAGGCAGCTCTCTGGCTTTTTCTTTCTGCGCCTTACTGATTTTAGCCGCTTTATCCGACTTCTTTACGGCTTCCTTGAGAGTATCTATGGCAGCCATGGTATCCTCGACGCCGGATTCCCCGACCTCGCCCATCTTTTCCTTCGCTTTAGCAGTCGTTTTCTTCTCCAGTGCTCCAATTACGGGAGGCGCCTCTTTTTTACGACTCTTCTTCGGAGCCTCTTCCTCGGTTTCTATAGACGTCTCGACCTTATCGACGGCAGCCTCGGCTCGGCTTACGGCATCCTGTAAAGCGGTAAGCGATAAGCCGGCGGCTTCACTGGCAACCCTAGTCGATGTCTCCGTAGCCTCCTTGACGGCTTTAACGGTCCTTTCCGCCGATTCCCTGGACGCCCTGATTAGAGCATCTGTAACTTCACGGGCCGCCTTTACTGCCGCTTCGGCCGTTTCTTTGGTCTCGCGGCTGATCTGTTCCGCCCGGGTGATAGCTACCTGGATTTCTTTTTCAGTAGATTCGGCCAGATTTCTGATAGAGGCAACGGTATTATCCATCGCCTCATGGACGGCGTTCAAAGCCTCTTCGGACGTCTCGCGGGCGGATTTGTTTGTTTCATTTGCAGTCTCCACCGCTTTTTCAGACTCCGATTTTAATGTCTCAATAGCTTCACGCGCCTTACTGGCAGATTCTTCAACGGACGCATGTGAAGTAGTTATCATTTCTTCAATTCTACTGATTATCTCACGGAACTCCCCGGTGGCGGCTTCGGCCTTTTCTGTGGATTCCTTACCAATTGTTTCAGCCTTAGCAATAGCTTCCTTCGATTCTGCCAACGTTTTTTCAGACGCTTCTTGAGCAGCCTGAATGGCAGCCTGAGCTGCTGCCTCCAGGGCGGCTAAGGTTTTCTTGCCCTCTTCCTGTGCTTGAGTAACTGCTTCCTGTACCGTCTTCACGGACTCATCAGCGGCTTTGGTACTATCGGCGCTGACCTTTTCCGCTTTGGTTATAGCCTCCTGGAATTTCCGGGCGGCTTCATCGGCGTTTTGTTTAGCTTCCTTACTAATGGCCTCGGTGCGTGCAGTAGCTTCCTGTGCCGCCTTAATAGCAGCTTCTGTAGTTGCTTTTGTTTCCTTAGCTACTTCATCAACCCTGTTGACCGTTTCCTGCGAGGCCTGCTTCGCCGCTTCAACCGCCTGCTTGGTCTCCTTGCTGATAGCTTCAACGCGATTCATCGTTTCCTGCGAAGACCGCTGCGATGATTCAGCCACCTCGCGGGCAACCGTGCTGATGGTCTCCGCGCGCTTGGCGGCTTCCTCCGAAGCCCGGGCGGCCACTTCAGCGCTTTCCCGGGTGGACTTGCTGACTTTTTCCGCTTTCAGACTGGTCTCTTTAGCGACTTTATTTGTGGCTTCGGCGGCATCCTTGGCTTCTTTAGCCATTCGTTCTGCCTTCGACGTTGCCTCCCTGGCAGCCTTTACAGATTCTTCGGACGCTTCCTTGACCGCCTTTACCGATGCTTCAGCCATACTCATGGCTTCTTGAGACGTTTCTTTGGCAGACTCCGCCGTTTTCTTGGCTTCGCGGCCTAATTCATCGATACGCGTCATTCCGTTTTGCGACAGCATCATGGCGGACTCGGCGGACTGCATGGCTTCACGGCTGACTTTCTCCGCCCGGTCGATGGCCTCCCGGAAAGCTTTTTCCATAGCCTCGGTGGTCTGCTGGGGTCGTTTAGCCACCTCTTCGGCTTTCTTGATAGCTTCATTGGCAGCCTGCAGGGTTGCCGCCATGGCTTCCTTGGACTCTTTATTTATTTGTTCCGCCCGGTCAATAGCATCCTGGGCAGCCCTTGCCGCTTCCTCGGCAGCCATTCTGGCTTCCTTACCTATCTGCTCAGCGCGCAAAGCCGCCTCAATAGCGGTCTTGGTGGATTTCCCAGCCGCCTCCTTGGCAACCCGGCTCAAAGCTTCAGCCCTGGCTACCGCCTTTTCAAAGTCGGTTATATTATTTTCGACTTCTTCCTGTAATCCCGGAGACATTACCCTGCTTTCTCAAGATATTACCAGTAATCAGCATAGACTATTATATTATCCAAGCGCCACTTTTTCAATCAGCGCAAAATATTTATATTTGTTTTATTTGTATTTTACTGTTTTTGTGATTAAAAAAGTGACGCAATTGCGTAAATAAGGATTGACTTTCTCAAGTCATTGTGTTAAAAATAGCATAACTCCACTGAAAGAGGTGAAAGATGAAATTAGTAGTTCTTGGCCTGGGACAATGCGGCGGTAGAATCGCTGATGAGTTTGCCCGGCTTAATAGTAAAGCCAAATCCCGGCGCGGCATGACCATTATTACCGGCTGTTTTGCCGTAAATACAGATGCTGCCGACTTAAGCGGACTATCCAGCATCAGTAAAGACCACCGCCACCGCATCCTTATCGGCGCCCGCAAAACCGGCGGTCATGGTGTGGGTAAAATCAACGAACTGGGTGCAGAGATAGCCAAAGAAGATTCCGATAAAATTATCGAGAATCTCCGCAATACCAAGAAATTCTTCGAGACCGATGCCTTCCTGCTCATTGCCGGGACGGCCGGCGGCACCGGTTCCGGCGCTATTTCCGTGATTACCCAGCACCTTAAAGAACGTTATATTGACAAGCCAGTATGGAATCTGCTGGTCCTGCCTTTTGAACATGAAGAGTCCACCGAAGAGCGTACGGTATTCAATGTCGCCACCTGTCTCAAGTCCTGCTATTCGGTGGCCGATGCCGTTTTCCTGGTAGATAATCAGAGATACGTGAGGAAAGACTCCTCTCTCCATTCCAACCTTTCCAAGATAAACGCCATGATAGCTGACCCGTTCTATAATATGCTCTGCGCCGGCGAAGAGAAAAAGTCCAAGTACATCGGCGCCAAGCTCCTTGATGCCGGCGACATTATCCAGACCGTAGTTGGCTGGACGGTTATCGGCTACGGCAAGACCACCGCGCCGCTGTTCAAACTGCCGGAGCTTCGGAGCGACTTCCGTAAGAAGGGCGCTGAAATCCAGAAGGGCATCCAGGCGATGGATGAAGCTATCAGCGAATTATCATTGAAATGCAATCCCGCCGATTCGCGCCGGGCCTTATACCTGGTCTCCGGGCCGGCCAAGGAAATGAACATGGACATGATTAAGGAAATCGGCGACTACATGAGAGACATCGCGCCGGAGGCCATCATCCGCAACGGCGACTACCCGCGGGAAAGAGGCGTGGTGGATGTCACCGTGCTGCTCTCCGAGTTAAGCGACGTTGAAAAAGTCCGCGACTACTACCTGCGCTCCACCGACCTTATCCCCGAGTTCAAGAAGCGTCAGGAGGAAACCGAGGACAAGCTTAAAGCGCTGGATGACGTATCTAAGGATATACCGTCGCTTCTGTAAGAAATCGTTTAGTGATAGCGTCATTAAGGGGGGTTAAAAAAGCCCCCCTTTTCTTTTTTAATAACAACAAAATGTTATCTAAAAACTCGGCTTTTTCGCTTGGGTAATAAGGCGTTTTGGGGTATAATGAATCCGTAATGGCTTCACAGGTATTCTACCGCAAATGGCGTCCGCAATCTCTGGGAGAAATCCTCGGGCAGGAGCACGTCACTAAGACGCTGTTGAACGCCCTGGCGAATGAAAAAGTATCCCATGCCTATCTCTTCTGCGGCCCGCGTGGCACCGGCAAAACGACCACCGCCCGCGCACTCGCCAAGGCGGTTAACTGCCTCACCAATGGCAAGGGCGATTCCTGCAACACCTGCGAGATGTGCCAGTCCATCGCCGAGGGCAGGGCGCTCGACGTTATCGAAGTGGACGCCGCCAGCAATACGGGCGTGGATGACATCCGCAACCTGCGGGAAAAGGTGAACTATGCCCCTAACCA
The DNA here is from genome assembly GCA_016930185.1 of Dehalococcoidales bacterium. Lineage (GTDB taxonomy): Bacteria > Chloroflexota > Dehalococcoidia > Dehalococcoidales > RBG-16-60-22 > RBG-13-51-18. The sequence continues at coordinate 37,181 of JAFGHK010000019.1, forward strand.
GGCGCGTAAAAAGGTCTATATCATCGATGAAGTCCACATGTTGAGCACCAGCGCCTCCAATGCCCTGCTGAAAACGCTGGAAGAGCCGCCGCCGCACGCCATCTTTATTCTGGCGACCACCGAGGCGCATAAACTCCTGCCTACCATCCTCTCGCGCTGCCAGCGGTTCGATTTTCACCGTTATTCGCTGGACGACATGTTAAAAGTGCTTTCCCGTGTCTGCGAGGGTGAAGGCATTACCGCCGAGCCGGAAGCGCTTAAGCTAATCTCCAGGGCGGCAACGGGCAGCCTGCGGGACGCCCTTAACCTGTTACAGCAGCTAAACACTTCCTACGGCAATGACATCAAGCTCCAGCATGCGCAGGCACTACTGGGCATTTCCGGCGACCAGCGTTCCCGGGAACTGGTCGGCCATATCATCGCCAAGGACGCCACCGCCGGAATTAACACCCTGAACAATGTCAATAACGACGGACTTGACCTGCGGCAGTTCCACAGGGAAGTCGTTGACTTTTTGCGACTGCTATTGCTGGTCAAGACCGGCTCCGGCGAGTCGCTTGAACTGACCGCCGAAGATATTAAAGAGCTTAAAGAACTGGCTAATAAAGCATCCCTTTCGCAAATCTTGAAAGCCGTCAAGCGCTTTGGGCAGCTTGAGCTTAATTTGGATAATTATTCCACCCTGCCGCTGGAGCTGGCAATCGTCGATGCTACCCTGCCGGACGAAGAAGTCCGGGCAGAGCCCGTCCGCAAGGCAGCACCCGAACCGGCCGCTAAAAAGGCGGCGGCGCCTAAAGCCTCACCACCTCCTCCCAAATCCGAACCGGAACCAGCCCAACCGGAGGAGAAAAAAACCCCCGTCACAGAGCCTGCACCAGAATCTAGTCCCCCTGTGGCCAAAACACAACCTCCGTCAGAATCCGGTCCCCCCAACGCCGAAACGCCTCCCGAAACCAAAACCGAGCCGGCAAAAGCGGATAATGACGCTATCACGAACGGCAGCCCCGTCGAGCAGCTGCAGGGACAGTGGAGCAAGATGATTACCGAGTCGCCGGACGGCATGGGCAGGACCCCGGCAGCCGCCCTGTTGCGGAGCGCCCGCCCCGTTTCTATTGAAAACGACGTGCTGGTGGTGTCTTTCAAGCACCAGTACCATAAAGAAAAGATGGATATTCTTGAAAATCAGAAGATGGCCGAAAAAATCGTCAGCAGCTTCATGGGCCGTCCCTGCAAGGTGCGCTGTGTTTACGAGCACGAAAACAACCACCTGGTAAAAGCGGCCTTAAAAATGGGCGGGCAGGTCATCGAATCGGAGGGAACACATGAATAAATTCATGATGCAGCAGGCACAGAAACTTCAGGCGCAGCTGGCAAAAGCGCAGGAAGAACTGGCCAATCTTAATGTGGAAGCAAGTTCCGGCGGCGGTATGGTGACCGTGGTCGTGAACGGCCAGATGCAGATACAGTCGGTGAAAATTTCTAAAGAAGTGGTCAACCCGGAAGAAGTGGAAATGCTGGAGGACCTGGTGCTGACCGCTGTGAAAGAAGCGCAGGCTAAGGCGCAGGAAGCCGCCGCGCAAAAGATGGGCGGCCTTACCGGCGGACTGAAAATACCCGGCTTGATGTAAAAGGAGATTCAGTGTCGAAAGAAGAACCCGCCGTCCCCGCCACCGACGCCATCGGAAAGCTTGTGCAGGAGTTTTCCAAACTGCCCGGCATCGGGCCCAAGAGCGCCCAGCGTATTACCTTCCACCTCCTTCGCTCCCCGGAAGAAAAGGCTAAAGAACTCGCCGAGGCGCTTACTTCTCTTAAGCAGCGGGTCAACCTCTGCTCCATCTGCTGCAACGTCACCGAGAGCGACCCCTGCCCTATCTGTCGCAACAGCCAGCGCGATGCCGCTACGGTCTGCATCGTCGAGCAGCCGCAGGATATCCTGGCTATAGAGCACACGGGCGCTTATAAAGGACTTTATCACGTCCTCCACGGCGCGATTTCCCCCACCGAGGGTGTCGGCGCCGATGACATACGCACGCGGGAACTACTGGCCCGACTCGACAACAACAGCGTCAATGAGGTCATCCTCGCCACCAACACCAACATGGAAGGCGAGCAGACCGCCATGTACCTCTCCCGCATCATCACCCCCCTCGGCATCAAAGTCACCCGCCTCGCCCGCGGCCTCCCTTTCGGGACGGAGCTTGAGTACGCCGACGACATGACGCTTACTCGCGCTTTAGAGGGAAGGCAGGAATTTTAGACTCCCGGAAATTTACTCAAGAGATGAAATATGTCTTGGATACCATCCTTTGAAATCGGCGTCTGGAACGCCTGGCTGTTTATGATTATTTACCCCCTGCAGTGGCTGGCGGTGATTGTTGTCCCCAAACACGTCGCCGAGAGGACCAGCCATGCCCCGGAAATAATCACAACCCGGCAGGACAGGATTATGTCGTTTTTCACTCAGGGACTGTGGATAGTCGCCACGCTTTATTCCATTTTCGTGCCGTTCCAGGTCGGCACCCCCTGGCTGTGGACGGGGCTGGTCTTGTTCGTCGTCGGTCTGTTAACCCTCATTCTGGCAACACTTACCGTCGCCAGCACGCCTAAGGATAAACCGTTCACCTCCGGAGTTTATCGCTACTCACGTCACCCGATGTACCTTTCCATGATTTTCGTTTATCTCGGCGTAAGCGTCGCCGCCGCTTCATGGTTGTTTTTTGTAATTACCATGGCTACCTTTTTCCTGCAAAGCTACCAGATGTCTAAAGAGGAAAGGTCCTGCCTCGATATTTTCGGAAACGCTTATCGCGATTACATGGACATCACCCCCAGGTGGATTGGCTTACCGAAAACGCGCTAAAATAGACTATGCCAGACCCGCGCGAATACCAAACGGAAGCCATCGTTATAAAAAAGACGAAGCTGGGAGAAGCGGACAGTATCCTCACCTTCTTTACCCCCCGTCTTGGTAAAATCCAGGGCTTCGCTAAAAGCCTGCGCAAGCCAAAGAGCAAGATGGCGGGGCATCTTGAGCTCCTCACCCACAGCACCGTGTCTTTCTCGCGGGGGCGGGGCAACATCCCCACGATTACCGGCGCGCAGACCATCAACAGCTTCATGCCGCTTAAGAACGACCTCTGGCTGACGTCCTGCGGTCTTTACACCATCGAGCTTGTCCACCAGTTCACCGCCGAGCACCAGGAAAATTACGGTATTTTTGAACTTCTGGCGGATACACTCGCCGGACTCTGCGAGGTGGAAAATAAAGAGCTCGTCCTGCGCTACTTCGAGATGCACCTGCTGGAAAGCGCTGGTTACCGTCCCCAGCTGCGACAGTGCATAACCTGCCACCGCGCTTTAGACCCCGCCACCAACTATTTCAGCCCCGCCGCCGGAGGCCTGCTCTGCCCCGATTGTAATCTTAACCAGCCGTTCTCTTATCCCCTCTCCCTAAACGCCCAGAAAGTCCTGCGGCTCTTGCAGGGTGAGGACTTTACCGCCACCGCCCGTGTTAAAATCGACGCCGACCTGGAGCGTGAAATGGAAAACGTTATCAGCGGCTACCTGAAATACCTGCTGGAAAAAGAGGTTAAGTCCGCCGCCTGGCTTGACACCTTAAGGGAACAAAGACTTCAATTTAAACGCCCAATTTAAAGTTAAAAAACTCTACTTGATTACCTTCGCCCCGACGTACTTCTGCAGCACCTCCGGCACGGCAATCGAGCCGTCCGCCTGCTGGTAGTTCTCCATGATGGCAATCATTATCCGCGGCAACGCCAGCCCGGAGCCGTTGAGCGTATGGACGAACTGGGGCTTGGCTTCCGGTTCCGGACGGTACCTTACGTTGGTCCTCCGCGCCTGGAAGTCCCCGCAGCTGGAGCAGGAGCTCACCTCGAGCCATTCGCCGCAGCCGGGCGACCATACGTCGATGTCGTAAGACTTGTTTGCTGCGAAGCTTACTTCGCCGATGCAGAGCAGCCGCACGCGGTAGGCCAGTCCCAGCTTTTGACAGACATCCTCGGCGTCGTGCAGCAGCTTCTCCAGCTCGTCGTTTGATGTATCAGGTGTCACGAACTTGTAAAGCTCCACCTTATCGAACTGGTGGCCTCTCTTGATGCCTCGTGTGTCCTTGCCGGCCGACATCTTCTCGCGGCGGAAACAGGCAGTGTAAGCGCAGTAGTAAAGGGGAAGTTCTTCGGCGGGTAGGATTTCATCGCGGTGGAGGTTAGTCAGGGGTATCTCCGCCGTGCCGACGAACCAGTAGTCCTCCTCGGCGTCGTGATAGATATTATCGGCGAGCTTGGGTAGCTGCCCCGCCCCCACCATGCACTCTCTTTTCACCATGTAGGGCGGGTATATTTCCTGATAGCCGTGCTTTTGAGTGTGCAGGTCGAGGAAAAAGGTAATTAAGGCACGCTGCAGTCGTGCACCCATGCCCTTGAGCACGTAAAATCGTGAGCCGGAAAGCTTAACTCCCCTCTCGAAGTCTATAATATTCAGTTTCTCCCCCAGCGTCCAGTGCGGCTTTGCCTCGAAGCTTAATTGCCTGGGCTCGCCCCAGGTACTCACGGTGACGTTATCGCAGTCGTCCTTACCGGTAGGCACGTCGGGCTGGGGAATATTGGGGATCTGTAATAAAAGTTCCTGGAGTTGGCCGTCGATTTTCTTGACTTCTTCCTCTAGTTCCTGTATCTCGGCGCGCAGGGCGCGGCCCCTTTCCTGGGCTTTTTCTCTTTCCTTGGAGACGGCTTTTCTTTCCTGCCGCAGTGCGTCCAGCTTGCCGATGTTCCGGCGGCGCTCGGTATCCAGGCGCAGGACTTCATCAACCGGGGCGCTGTCATTTCGGTCTTTAACGGCTTTTTTCACCAGGTCGGGATTTTCTCTTATTATTTTTATATCGAGCATTGGCTTATTCCTCTTTCTCCCTCAACTGGGGGAAGAGTATGACCTCCCTGATGGACGCCTGGTTGGTCAGCAGCATTACCAGCCTGTCGATTCCGATGCCCAGTCCGCCGGTGGGAGGCAGGCCGTATTCCAGCGCCGTCAAAAAGTCCTCGTCGATGGTCCATTTTTCTTCGTCATGGCCGTGGCGTTCCTGCATCTGCTCGACAAATCTCTCCCGCTGCAGGATGGGGTCGTTAAGCTCGGAATAGGCGTTGCCCAGTTCCATCCCGCCGGCGTAGGGCTGAAAACGCTCGACCACCCGCTCCTCGCCGGGCCTGTTTTTCGCCAGAGGCGACATGGAGACCGGGTAATCGTAAACGAAGGTCGGCTGGATAAGCCTGGGGCGCACGAATGTCTTGAGCAGCTCATCTACCAGCTTGGCCCAGTTTTTCTGGGGGTCCACTTCCTTCATCACGGAGCGCATTTTCTCACGCAGTCCGTCCGCGGTGGGGTACTTCACGTAGTCGATGCCGCTGTATTCCTTAACGGCGTCGCGTAGTGTGATACGCCGCCACGGCGGCGAAATCTTGACGGTATCTTTACCGTACTTGACTTCCTTCTTGCCGAGCACCTGCTGCGCCACGTAGGCTACCATTTGCTCCACCATCGTCATCACATCCGTATAGTCGGCGTAAGCCTCGTAGCTTTCCAACATGGTGAACTCCGGGTGGTGCTCGGAGTCGATGCCCTCGTTGCGGAAGTCGCTCCCTATCTCATATACCTTGTCGAACCCGCCCACGATAAGCCTCTTCAGATGTAATTCCTTGGCGATGCGCAGGTACAGGTCGCGGTCGAAGACATTATGGTGGGTGATAAAGGGGGCGGCTAAAGCTCCGCCCGCCGCTGACTGCAATATCGGCGTTTCCACCTCGATAAAGCCTCGCTTGTCGAGGAACTGGCGTATCGCGGCGATAATCCGACTGCGCGTTTTGAAAATGTCCTTGACTCCCGTGTTGGCGATGAGGTCGATATAACGTTGTCTATAGCGAATCTCGGTATCGCTCAAGCCGTGCCATTTTTCCGGCAGCGGCCGCAACGACTTCGCCAGCAGGGTAAACCCGGCGACGGATATCGTGGGTTCGCCGGTGCGGGTACGCAACAGCTTGCCCTCCACCCCGATAATATCCCCGATATCCAGGTCTTTGAACAATTCCATTTCCGCTTCTTTATAATTGACAGTCTGGAACAACAACTGTATCTTGCCGGAGATGTCGCGGATATCCATGAAAGATGCCTTGCCCATTTTCCTTATGGCGGTAATCCGCCCGGCCACACTCACCTTTTTGCCTTCCCCACCCCCCTTTTGCTTGTCCAGCAGTTCGATAGCTTCACCCGTCGTATGGGTCTGGGTAAAGCGGTGGGGGTAAGGATTTACGCCGCGCCCGCGCAGACGCTCCAGTTTCTGCTTTCTCTGCTTAAAAATATTATCTAACTTCGATGCCATATTTTCCCTTGCCTGTATAAAATTTAAGTCCCCCCTGTTTTTCCGGGGCTGGTTACGACTAATTATAAGTTATCCGCGCATTATGGTAAAGGGCAAGATGTCATTATTAAATATTACGGGTGGAAATCATCAAAAAATGGTGCAGCAATCTTTTCAATATTTCCGCTTGACACAATTGATGTTTTCCTATATTATACCTAGTAATTCTATGTATTTCGATAAGGGAGGTATCATTTAATGCGTGTACTTGGAGCAATCGTCATCATTCTTGGCCTGGCAACTCTTGTCTTCGGAATTATCTTTATCCCCCAGGCAAATGCAGGCGAACAGGAAATCGCCGACACTGTCGCACCCCTGACTCTTGATGAAGTAAGCGAAAAATATGACGCGGTAGTCGTTAAATATGACCAGATAAAAATGGCGGAAGAACCTGCAATACAGGCGGGGACAGCCGGCCCCAGTTCCATGTATAACTACCTTGGCCAGCAGAGGGCCTTACTCGGCCTGGCTAAAGCCAGCATGGGCACCACCGCCTTCATCCGCATGATGGGTATTGTAAGTATCTTTATCGGCGCAGGCCTGATCATGACTGGTGTGGTACTGGTCCGGAAAACCTCGTAAAAATATTAAATAATAAGTAATATTTAATAACGAGAATTATGCCCCATCGACGGAAAAAGGTTAAATACAGCCGTTCCGCCGATGGGGTGTTTTTTGCTATATGGCAATATTTCTCTAAACCCCTGTATATTACCACTTGATAGTTAATACAGGAGTACATTCATGGAAACAAAGCAGTATGAAGTAGTCATCAAGCTGATAGCCAACGACCAGCCCTGCCATTGCGGCCATAAAATCGGCGACGAATGGGTCTTCCGCTACTTCACGCCGCCCGATATGTGCAGCCTGGCCTATAACGCCCTTTATCCCGCCGCCCTGGCGTTAAGCGTTGGTGGGACTTTTCCCTGGCAGGAAGACCCGGATGTGCTGATTCTTTCCTGCCCGGATGCCGAGGTGAAGAATGTTTTTGAGCTCCGCCGCCGACCCATCAATGTGAAATAGATATCATTCAGCCGTAAATAATTAACCGGGAGATACAATCGACTTACTAGTAAACCGGTTCCTTTTCTCCCGGCATCAGGATACTATCGAGCTCGTCCTGGAAGAAGAACTTCTCTTCCCCGAAGGCCGGCTTCAAATCGTCGAACCAGGCTGCGTTCTCGTCATAAGCCGCGAAGAAAGGCCGGTGTACCCAGTCAGAGTTCCTCCCCTGTATCATACGGAGAACGAACACTTTTTCTCCCCGCACCTCTGCCACGCCCAGCACCTGCACTTTCCCCGGCAGGCAGGACATTACCGGACCTCTTACTGTCCGGCATAGGCCGCTGACAGAATTGTAGGCTTTCCTGAATATTTGCCAGATTTCGGCCAGGGGTATATGGAAATATTCCTGCGGCCCGGTGTCCCTGGCAACGAACATATAGTAGGGGATGCAGTTAAGCGCGACCTGCCTACGCCAGAGTTCCGCCCAGCTTTCGGATGAATCGTTGATGTGCCGCAGGATGGGCGACTGTGTTCTTATCATCGCACCCGTTTCAAGTATTTTACCGATTGCTTCCTTAACGACATCTGTTTCCAACTCAACCGGGTGATTGAAGTGCGCCATAAATGCCAGGTGCTTGCCGGACTTCCTTACCTTTTTAAACAGGTTTAACAGGATATCGGCGTCATTATCGGTTACGAACTTGTAAGGCCAGTAGGTTAAAGCCCTGGTGCCGATGCGTATCGTGCGAAGGTGGGGAATGTCCTTGGAGAGCAGGGGCTCGATATATCCCGCCAGCAGCTCCGCCTTCATAATCAGCGGGTCGCCCCCGGTGAATAGCACGTCGGTTATTTCGGGATGGGCCTTAACGTAGTGCGCCAGCAATTCTATCTCCCGTGTCGATATCTTCAGCTCTTCCATACCGGCGAACTGCGGCCAGCGGAAACAAAAGGTGCAAATCGCGTGGCATATCTGTGCTTGTGCGGCAAAAAACAGTACCGTTTCCGAGTACTTGTGCTGTATGCCGAAAAGCTTCTCCCCCTCAAAAATGGGCATATTGTATTGAAGTTGCCCGGCGGGGTGCGGGTTCAGCCGCAGCCTTATCTCGTTCGCCGCTTCCTTAATCGCCTGGCTGTCCGCCCCGGAATCGTATAAAGCTTCTATCTTTTTATAGTCCTCCGGTTTCAGCATCTCTTTCTGCGGAAAAGTCGTAATGAATAACGGGTCGTTGGGAATATTCGACCAGTCGATTAGCTGCTCGACCACGTAATTATTCGTTTTGAAAGGCAGCACCGAGCCGACAACCTCAATGCTCTTTTGCTGTTCTTTAGAGAGCTTGGCAATCTGCGGTAGGTTCCTGAAATTATGCAGTGTATAAGCCTTGTATTGCATACCGCTACCTCCTTTTCAGTCAACTGAACAGACGGCATACGTATTCAGTTAAGTCTTTGCGTTGATTGGTATAGTATGAAGAATCGGGGATATTTGAACGACTGCGTATTAACGGCAGTCCATTGGATACCTTATTATGTTTTTAGCGATTTGTCAATATTTAAAGTAGCATTTTCCCTGCCGAATACTCTTTATGTCAAGCGGTCGTGCGGTAACTCGCCCTTTGACGTGATATCCCCCACCAAGTATAATTAACCAGTTGACGGAGGGGTGTCCGAGTGGCCTATGGTGACGGTCTTGAAAACCGTTGTCGGTGCAAGCCGACCGTGGGTTCGAATCCCACCCCCTCCG
>JAFGHK010000020.1 GCA_016930185.1 Dehalococcoidales bacterium
CAGCTCCTTTTCCGCTTTAGCGAGGTAATCCTGCACCTCTTTTATCGAACCTCCGTACTTCCTCTTTAAGCTTTTCAGCAGTTCGAGTCGCTCCTGGACTTCCTGCAGTCGCTGCGGGTCGAAAATTAGATTATCGCCGTAAGCGCGGACCTCCCGCGCCAGCTCTTCCAGTCCGTCGATAATCCCCTCGAGGCTTCCCATCTTCTCCCGCTGAGAGGAATCGGTATCCACTATCTGCTTCATCAGCGGCAGGGCTTCATTGACCCTGTCCAGCGCCGAGCTGGCCGCCATGGCGCTTTCTTCCCCGTAAATGACGCGGTATATATCAAACGCCGCCGTTTTCAGCTTTTCGGCGGAGGTCAGGATGGCAAGTTCTTTCTGCAAAGTCTCCTCCTCGCCTTCCTCAAGCTCCGCTCGCTTGATTTCGTCTATCTGGAAATTGAGCAGTTCCGTCTGCCTTGCCATTTCCCGCTCGTCCCGCGTCAGCGACTGTATTTCACGCTCGATCTGGTGCAGTTCCTGGACTTTCGCCGCGAAGTCGTGCCTCTTATCCAGCGTGTGCGCATAAACATCGAGGTAGTCCAGGTGGTTTTGCTTATTTAGCAGTGAAAGGTGCTCGCTCTGGCCGTGAATATCCACCATCGCCCCTCCGATGTCTTTCAGCAGCGCCCGCGATACCGCCTGCCGGTTCACCCGCGGCGTGGTGCGCCCCTGCCTCCGGAACTCGCAGGCCAGCAATAAGGCGCCGTCATCGCTCTCCAGTCCTTTGTCTTTCAGCATTTCACCCAGCGTCTTATACCCCACCCCGTCACCCCGGTGAAAAACACCCTCCACCCCGGCCTCCGCCGCGCCGTGGCGGATATCCTCCCCGCGCGCCCGGCCGGAAAGCAAAGCTTCGACCGCGTCCACCACCAGCGACTTGCCCGCGCCGGTCTCGCCGGTAATTACGTTCAGTCCGGAGGACGGCTTCCAGTCGATTTCCTCGATGATGCCGAAGTTTTTTACAGATAATTCGTCAAGCATGACCCTATTTCTTACCCGATTCTTTATCAGTATTGGGGTTTTCCTGCATTATTTCAAGGTTCATCGGCAACTGCTCATAGGGCATCTTCAGCGCCTGTTTCAGGTCGTTGGCGTTGCGGGGGGCGTAAGCCTGCCAGTGATTATTGAAGAACGCAAACATAATTTTTACCTTTTCCCCGACCTTCTTTACCCTCTCCGCCAGTTCGCTAATTTCATCTTCCGAATAGAGGTACCTGTAGCGCGTTTCCGCGTTCCCCGTCCACCAGTCTTTAGCGTTCCTGCCGTGAAAGCGGAAGTAGGCGAAATCCGCCGTAACCGGCACCTCCGCCGCCACCGAAATCTCGAACTTGGGCTCGTCTATCTGTACCCAGGCCAGGTTATTTTCCCGCATCAGGTCGGCGGTGCCTGCGTCGTCGCTCCAGCTGCGGTGCCTTAGCTCCACCGCCACCCGGTACTCCCCGAAGGCTTTAGCCACCGCCCCGATTATCTGCCGCCCGTAGTCGTCGTTCTTGAAGCTGGGCGGGAACTGCGCCAGCAGCGCCCCGAGCTTTTTCGACCTTACCAGCGGCTCCAGGCACTTTTTAAAAAGGTCGATATCATTCTGCTCGATAACCGCCGTCTCGCCGGTGGACTCTTTATACATCCTGGGGTGGGTGAACTTCTGCCACAGCTTGACCCCGAAAAGGAAGCCTTCCGGCACATGCTTTACCCAGTTCCACACGAAACCGGGGTCGGGCGGACGGTAAAAGGAGGAGTTAAGCTCGACGGTGTTGAAAAACTGACTGTAATATTCAAGCTCGTTTATCTTGCCCGGGGGATAGAAATAGCCCTTCCAGGTGCCCTCCCCCTTAGGGTAAGACCAGCCGGACGTGCCGATGTATAAATCTGCCGCAGCGGCCATTATCCCTCCCCGCTGATTATGGGATTATTATACTCTAATTGGCAGTTTTAATACCAAAAAAAGAAGAACCACCGGGCGGTTGGTTCCGCCGCGATGGTCCTCCTGTTTTACCTTTAACTTTGGTTAGTCAGACGGCAGCAGCGGCTCGTAAACGCCCGCTTTCAGCACGGCGAATCTCAATGCCAGCCCGCCGATAATCTCGCTGACTACCGCGGTAATCAGCAGTGCGGATGATGCATCGTGCACCCAGTACGTTATGACTGATATCACCACCGGTATGGCTATGCCGAACAGGAAAACCCCTATCCAGAAGAGCGGCGCCAGCACGCCCCCGATAAGCCTTATCACAGCGTCCTTGGCAGCCGTGCTGCTGTAGGTGGCATTCCAGAGATACACAGCAACGATGATGGCGAATGCAATCAGCACCACGCGGATGATATTTTCCAGCGTGGCAATCTGGGCGCTACCCTGCCCCACCATTATCGCCAGCAATATGGCCAACCCGCCGCTCAAACCGCAGGTTACGAACAAAATCGGCACAATCGCCGAGTTCCATACCTTTATGGCGCTGACATAACTGACTGCGAATCCGGTATAGATGGATTGAGCAAAAGCGAAGATGCCGGCTAATACTTTAAACGTTGTTATAGCGGTGGTGGCATCCGGTGCCCATTGCATCAGTATCATCGTTATTACGGTAAACAAACCAAACAACATGATAAAGGTGAACCCGCGGGAAATCCAGGACGTGCCGGGTTTCACCACCATCCGCCAGAATCGCATGGGATGGGTAAGGTGCAACATATAAGATGCACCCATCAGGCCGGTCAGCAGGAAAGCGATGAATATTCCCAGTAAATTATCAAAGTAAGCGGAAGCCAGGAATAAACCTCCGGCGATACCTCCCAGGAAGAAGGCGAATGCGATGAAGTTGCCGCGCCCGTCTACCCAGTCTTTTTGCTGCTGGTACTTGACCATGAAATCATATGGTTTTCTCTGAATCATTTCTCGCTACCTCCCTTAGTCGATGTAGTAAATCGAGGGCTTCGTGTCAAACTCGGGATGGAAGGGATGTCCGTGTTTTTCTTTTATCACCCTGTTGATATCGCTGTTAGGTTCGTCAAGGTCACCGAAGTGTATGGCCTTCGTCGGGCAACTTATAACGCAGGCTGGGGTCGCTTCACGGTCGACGCCGGGTGTCAGCCCTGCCTCCAGGCCGGCGTCTATCCTCTCCTTGCAGAAGACACACTTGGTGACGACGCCCGGCTTGTGAGGATACAGCTCCTTGCCTATCTTCTCATGTTCGGTCAATTCCTGCCCGGGGAAATATTGCGCATTACCGTCTTCATACATCTGGCGCGCCTGGTAGGGACAGGCCACCATGCAGTAGCGGCAGCCCACGCACTTATCCTCGTCAACCCAGACGATGCCGTCCTCGCGCTGCTGGGTGGCGCCGGTGGGGCAGACCTTAACGCAGGCGGGGTCGTCGCACTGGTTGCAGCGTACATTATAGATGAGCTTGGTAACATTTGGGTACTTACCGCTCTCACCGATAAGGACCCTGTTCCAGAAGATCTCCGGCGGCAGGAAGTGCTCCGCCTTGCAGGCAAGGACACATTCATAGCAGCCGACGCATCTCTTTAGTTCTATCGCCATTCCCCATCTCATAGCTTGTCACCTCCAGCGCCATCGTATTCTATTCTGTGGTCGATTTTGTAGACCTTAACCGTCGCGGCCGTTTCCTGACTCCAGCAAACCGGACAGGCATGTTTGAAGTCAGATTCCAGCAGGATATTGAAGTTTGTGCCTTTACCGTAGGCTATAGGCGCTCCCTTCGCCCAGGCACCGGAGCAGGCGGATATCGCCACCGTCTGAGGGTGCTGGCCCTGCATCGTTTTCAGCGTGCCGGTAATTTTACGGCCATATGGCGATTCAAGACAGATAAGGTCTTCGTCTTTGAGACCTTTCTTTTTAGCGGCGTCCGCGTTCATGGTGATGTTGTAGGTGTAGGGGTTAAGGCGGCTGACCTCGTCCAGCCAGGGCATTTCCATGGTGTAAGTGCCGTTGTGGAGAATATCGCGGTAGGAGAAGCAGTAGAGATCGTACTCTCCGGAAATCTCCTTTCCTACCTGCGGAGAGAAGTAGCTGGTTAGAGGTGTAAACTGCTCCCAATCAAGTTCTATCCCGGCCTTGGCGGCGTTCTGCATGACGTTTTCCTTCAGCTCGGCTACATGCTCCATGTAAAGGGGTATTCTTACGTCCACGTACCAGCGCCAGTAGGCTTCCTTGGGTTTCTTGGGCCACTTAACGGGGCCGTTCTTGACGATGTAGTCCAGTCCGTGGTCGTCGCCGAAGTAGAATTTCAGGGCCCGGTCTATCATCTCGCCATAGGTTATCTTCTCATCGGGCTTGATGAGCTGGACCACCTTCTTGGGGTCGATATCACCGAGGTGCCTGATGCTGTCGATATCGCCGCCGATGAGCGCCTCGCCGCCGAAGCTGGTGAAATAGACATTGTAGTAGTTGTTCATCTCTTCTCTCATGTCTATTCTTTCGGCCAGGTCCCAGAGGGCTTCTAGCTTGTTCCGGCGCTCGTATGCCGGTTCAACAACAGGCTGGCGTATCGGGAAGTCCCAGCCCTCCATGCCGATTGGGTGGTTGAAGAAGGGACCGTGCGTGCCGAAGAGAGAATATGTCTCCAGCGGATGGCAGTCCGGGAGGACGATATCGGCAAAGCCTTCACAGAACTCGTTGGGTAGGATATTGAAAGTAACGATAAAGGGGATTTTTTCCCAGAACTTCTCGGCTATCTCGCGGCTTTGGGTGCTACGAATCATGTTAGCGCCGAAAATCATCGCCAGCTCCACCTCATAGGGTCTGCCAAGCTTATCCCAGTACTTATCAAAATCCGATGTCACCGGCTGGGGAGAGAACGAAGCCGTCGGTGTCAACTCTTTCATCAGAAAAGTATAGGGTACCTGGGAATCTTCTATCGGCCAGGGTCGGTGCTCCATGAAAGACCCGGCCGTGAGCATTCCGTCTTTGCAGGCGTAGGGTATCATCCGGAAACGCCCGGTATCCGGGTGCCCTTCTACGTAGGCTGGCCAGCCAAGCGTGCCGCCCGGGACATCCATAGCCCCGACGATAGCATTAAGCAGGCACATGGCGATGTAGCTGTGGGCCGAATTGGTGTGGCCCTGGCCGCCGCGGAACATGATGGCGGCAACTGGCCTTAAGGGGAGCTTCTCGCCTTCGATTTCAATGGTGGCGCCAATCATAGCGGCGTCCGCCCACTCTCTCGCGATTCGGCGAACAGTGGTGGCGGGGACGGTGCTTTCTTTCTCCGCCATCTCCGGGGTGTACCGCTTGACGTGTTCCTTGATAAGATAGAAGGCCGGATAGCACTTGACACCGTTGGCCTCGTACTCACCGAGAATGGCGTAATCGCCGATGGTCTTGTCATTAAAGACCTTGGCTTTTTTAGCTTTGGCGTCCCAGACGAGCGGCTTGTTGGTCTCTTTATCGCGTACATATTTTCCGTCGGGGCCGATAAGGTAGGGGCCATTGGTCTTAAGCTTGATGAATTCTTCATCATAAACATTCAGCTCATTCAGAATTATATTAACCATCGCTAGAGCAACAATGCCATCCGTGCCTGGTAGAATGGGTATCCACTCCGTGGCTTTACCCCCGCCGAAATTGCAGATGGGGTCGAAGACAACGTTCTTCATACCTCTGGACCGTGCATCGGCGGCGAGCCTCATGTTAAAGCCCATGGAGTGCCCGGAGCCTGTCCCCTTGTTGGAACCCATTTGTATAGCGTAGTTGCAGTACTCGAAGTCGGGCACAATGGACCAAGAGGCATGATAAAGGCCGGCGCCCATGTGGGAGCCGCTGCCGCAGTGAAGGCCGGCGCCTCCTACATACCAGTTCTTGGTACCGAATACCGCCCCGAAGACGCCGAAGCCCAGGGGCAGGTCAGGACCGCTGCCCGGTCCCGGCGTGCCGCCGTGAAGGAGCTTATGGGGATTCTCGGCGCGGATTTTCTTAAGTTTCACTGCAATCTCATCCAGTGCTTCATCCCAGGAAATCCTTTTCCACTTGGGGTCTTCGAAAAGGCCTTTCTTGGGATTGGTCCTTCTCAAAGGGTAATTGTAACGATTGGGGTCGTATAAGGCCTGTATCATGGCCTCACCCTTAGCGCATATACCGCCCCTGGGGCCGAAATCGCTATTGGGGTCACCCTCTACCTTTACGATGACGCCGTTAACGCGGTGCACGCGTATGGCACACTGACCGTAACAGCCGCCACAGGTGGTATTGACAAAGGTGTCATCCCAGATCTCCGGATTACCCTTTACGGAAAGACCCAGTACTGGCTTTTCATTTGACGGTTTGTCTTTCGATTTGGTAACCATATATTTTTATCCACCTCCTTGTTAATGTGTTATATGGCTTTTCTTTTTTATGTCCCGGCATTAACCAGGGTTTTCAGCAGGGCGTACCGCTCATCGACCTGTTTTTGCAGTTCCGCCAGACCGTCTTCCTTCAAATGTGAATATTTACGCATCAGCTTTGTAAACTCTAAAATCGGTTTGGGATTAGCCACATTAACCGTAATCCTGGGCTTGCCGTTCTCCGCCTCCCACAGCGGGAAGTAGTTCGTCCTCACAGCCTCACGGCATACCTCGATTACCTTGCTTGAGTCTATACGCCAGCCCACCGGACACGGCGAAAATAAGTGGAGATACACAAACCCTTCCTTGGATTTCTCCTTGGCTTTCTGGAGCTTCTTTATAAAGTCTTCCAGGTGGCTGACGGTAGCGGTGGCCATGTACGTGGGCTTATGCATCAACATTATCATCGGCATATTTTTCTGGGCGTTAGATTTTCCTTTGCCTATCTTGCCCACCGGCGTGGTAGTGGTGGCGGCGCCTATCTGCGTGGCGCTGCTCCTCTGGTTGCCTGTGTTCATATACCCCTCGTTGTCATACGCCAAGTATATGAATTTCTCCTGCCTCTCCGCCGCGCCGCTTAAAGGTTGAAAACCCACATCGGTGGCGCAGCCGTCGCCGGTAAAACAGACTACCGTGGCATCCTGCCCTATTCTATTGTAGTATCGCGACAGGCCGGTAGCCTTGGACGGCACGCCTGTCATCACCGAAGCCAGATAAGCCATCCTGTGCCAGGCGCCTATGTTCTGCCCGTGTAATACCGGCGCCGCGCATCCGGGCGTGCCGACAAATATCATGTTCTTGCCCAGTACTTTCGGCGTCAGTCTGGCAATTAGCTCCATCGGGCACCCGGCGCACCAGGCTACCCCACCGGCGAACTGCTCGTCCTGACAGAAATAATTAAAAACCCTGTTTCTTTTCTTCGTCGTTTCTACCATCTCTTTTACCTCACTCTTCCATTGGAATCCAGGTTACATCCTGGTAAGGCTTGCCTTTTGCGGCTTCGTTGACCTCATCGACCACTCTTCCGATATGCGGTATCGTGATATCCAGGTTGGCCAGGCCGTCGATATAACTCAATATCGGCACCGAGCCCAGCTCTTGAGTAAGTACCTTAAGCTCCATGCATATCGGCCCGTATTTCCACCCGAAGCAAATACTCCGGTCGATAACACCTATCGCCTTCTTCCCCTTGAGGGCCTGGATAAGTCTTTCCGCGGGGAAAGGCCGGAACAGCCTTAGCTTAATGAGCCCCACCTTTATCCCCTGCTCCCTTTTCGCGTCGATGACGGTCCGGGCCGTGCCGGTAGCGCTGCCGGACGCTATGATAATAATATCGGCATCATCGGTGCGGTACTCCTCGATTTGGCCGCCGTAATAGCGCCCGAAATAATCACCGAATTTTTTATCTATCTCATCTACCTTGTTCTTGACCCTCTCCATGGCCTGGGTATGTTTGTAGCGGGCTTCCACGTAGCCCATCTCCATACCGTGCGTGCCGCAGCCTTGGGACACACCCGGCACCAGCTTCTGGCGGGGCGACTGCTTCTTCAGAGGCGCCAGGAATTTATCAACGTCTTCGATTTGATAAATTTCCACGGCCTCGGCCAGGTAGGAAAGATAGAAGCCGTCGTAATTGACCATGACCGGCAGCAGAATATCGTTGTCCTCCGCCAGCATGTAGGCCATGATAATCTGGTCGAGGATTTCCTGGTCGTTTTCCGTAATTATCTGTACCCATCCCGCGTCCCTGGCGGAAATCATGTCCTGCTGTCCTGATGAAACGGCGTGAATTCCCGGTGTCTCCCGGTTGGCATTGACCATCACTACCGGCGCCCTGAAACCGGATGTCTCCTGGAGGGCGTCGTACATGAACACCAGCCCGTAAGATGAAGTGGCGGTAAAAACCCTTCCGCCGGCAACACTTGCCGCCAGCACGACGTTCATCGCCGAGTTTTCACCCTCCACCTCCACGAATTCGGAATCGATTACGCCGTCGGCTTTAAACTGGGCAAGCTGCTCCGCTATCTCGCTTTGTGGAGTGATGGGGTACGCGGCTATCACATCCGGCCGACAAAGCATCGCACCATAGGCGCCCGTTGCGTTTCCGGTTATTACCCTGACCTGTCCTTTTTGCGCACTAACCATCGGTAAACTCTCCTTCCGGGACCATCGTGATTGCCTTGCGCGGGCATTCGTTGGCGCAGATGCCGCAGCCCTTGCAAAAATCCAGATTAGCTTCGTAATGGTCTCCCATATCATTCATGCACTGCGGCGGACAAAAAAGCGCGCAAAGGCCGCAGTAATTACATTTGTCCTTATCCAGCACCGGTCTCGACGTGCGCCAGCTGCCGGTATCGAGACAAAGCATCTTCTCGTCGGCGTTCGACCAGGCGCTCTGGGTTTTGAAAATATTTTTATGCTTAATTACCATTTGGTGACCTCCACTTCTTTGTACCCTCTCTCGGCGCTTTTCAGGTTTCTCTGGAGAATATCACCGCTAAGATAGTCCGGCAGGACTTTCAGAATCGATTCCAGTTTCAGCCAGCTGGTAGCGGCGGCAAAAGCTCCCAGTAGGCACGTGTTCGGTATGTCTCGCCCTATTACCTCGACGGCTATACCCGTGGCGTCGACCACGCCCCCTATCTTGAGGTTATCATTGGGCTTTTCAGGAAGCTTCTTCGGACTATTGAGGATAAAAACGCTTTCCGGCTTCAACCCGGTAAACAGCGTGGGCAGAGATAAAAGACCGGGGTCGATGACGATAATACAGTCAGGATTGTAAATCTGTGTTTTTTCCCGTATCGGTTTGTCGTCGATGCGGGTAAAGGCCACTACCGGCGCGCCGCGTCGCTCGAAACCATACATCGGGAAACTGGCTACGGACTTTCCCTCCTGCACGAAGGCGCTTGCCAGCATTCTCGCCGCCAGCACGGCCCCCTGCCCGCCTCTTCCGTGAATCCTTATTTCTTTCACCTTTGCATACTCCCCTCTCCAATCGTATTCAGCGCTCTATCATTCAGGTTCCGCTGTGAAACCTCTTCTTAAAATGTAGTGCTATTACTGTCGTCTTCCGTTCCCGGTAGTCTTGGCGATTCTGGGCAGCAGGTTTTCCCGGAGATTCCTCATTATCTCCACCAGGTCTTCCACCTTTTCCTTTTTCAGGCAGGACAATACCTCGCGACTCAACTCCTGGGCAATCGGGCTTAGACGGTTGGCTTCCTTCCAGCCTCTATCGGTGATAACCACCTTCACCGACCGCCGGTCGTCCGTGGAAGGCTCGCGGCGTACTACACCCTGCCTTTCCATGGTATTCAGTACCGCCGTGATGGAATTCTTTTCACGGAAAACGCTCTCGGATATTTCAGACGGCGTCATCTCTCCGCCGTTCACAAACAGCTTGCTCATAATGTTGAAACGTATGAGGCTCGCTTCGTAGCGCTTCAGCTCGATTTCCAGATAGCGCGCCAGCACCTCGAAGGACATCAGAATGGATAACAGCGTACCCAGCGGGGTTTTATCGGTTCTCTTGCTTACTTCTCTTACAGTCATATTCCAGCTTGCATAAGTAACGGGAAAGACTAAAGATGTTCCATCTAGAACTATATTATACCCTAATTTATATCTTTGTCAATATCTCAAAGCACCGATTTACACACGATTGCGTTATAACTATGCGTATATAACGGTCTAATATTGTTCCATATAGAATGAAACCGCACTATCTACTTTAATATTACCTTTTTTATTAATTATTTGCCAATACCGCCTGATTTTTATTATATTAGATATGCGGTATATTTACCGTTCCGCTTACTAGTACTGGGAGAGGTTATTCAGATGAACGATAGCGAATACTGGAATCCCGTCCTGGAAACGATGCCCCGGGAAAAACTCCGGCAGCTGCAGCTAAAAAAATTCAAGGAAATCTTCACCTGGGCCTACGAGCGCTCCAAGTTCTACCGCAAGCTTTATAAGGACGCCGGCATCGAGCCCGGGGATATCAAGAAATTTAAGGATATTCAAAAAGTGCCCAAGATTGAAAAGTCCATGATGCGCAGCGTGCAGGGGCCGGGTAAGGATAACTACCCCTACGGCGATATTTTATCCGTACCCCTGGAGCAGGTCACGGACTACCGCCAGACCAGCGGCACCACCGGCCAGCCGGTCTATCAGGCAGATACCTGGCAGGACTGGGAGCTAAGCACCGAGGCCTACTGCTACGCCATGTGGGCGCAGGGCTACCGTCCCAAGGACCGCATTTTCCTGCCCTTCGGCTATAATATCTTCATCGCTTTCTGGGCCTATCACTACGCCGGCGAGAAAATCGGCTGCGAGGTCATCCCCGGCGGCGTTCTCAACACCGAGGCGCGGATTTTAAAAATCCAGGAGCTTAAGGCTACCGCGATGGGCGCCACTCCCACCTATATCCTCGGTATGGCCGAGACCGCCCGCAAAATGGGCATCGACCCGCCCAAAGACCTTGCCATACGAAAAATTACCGTCGCCGGCGAGCCGGGCGGCAGTATCCCCGCCACGCGCAAACGCATGGAGGACGCCTGGGGGGCCAAGGTTTACGACCAGGTGGGCAGCACCGAAATCGGCCATTGGGGCTGGATGTGTACCCGCCAGGCAGGCCTGCACGTCAACGAGGGAATGTACCTGGTGGAGATTGAGGATGTCGATACCGGTGAAATCATCGAGGAGCCGGGACGCCGCGGCAAGATGGTGGTAACTTCCTTCGGGCGCATGGCCCAGCCCTGCATCCGCTTCGACGTCAAGGACGTAATCCAGTGGAATGCCAGGCAGTGCGACTGCGGTCGTACCTACCGCCTGCTCGAAGGGGGCGTCATGGG
>JAFGHK010000021.1 GCA_016930185.1 Dehalococcoidales bacterium
GCATGACAACGCTTTTATTGTCTTCCGCAAGGTCGAGCAGGGCCTGTTGAAGACCTCGTATGCCTTTTTGAGTATCGGCAATTGCCTCTTTAGTGAAAAGACGCACGTCCAGCGCCACCTGGTCGTTGCGGGAGCGGGCGGTGTGCAGCTTACGCCCCGCCTCCCCCACCTTTTCAATCAGGCGCGCTTCGATGGCCATGTGGATATCTTCCTGCTCGGCAGCGAACTTGAATTTGCCCTTCTCTATCTCTTTACGGACGTCTTCCAGTCCGGCGATGATGGTTTTAGCTTCATCATCACTGATAATGGACTGCTTGGCCAGCATATTAACGTGGGCGATGCTGCCTGCAATATCCTGCTTGTATAGTCGCTGGTCGAAGGCAAGCGAGGCTGTATATTGCTCCGCCAGCTTGTCCGCCGACTTACTGAAACGACCTCTTGTGTTACTCATTTTTTCTTTTTCTCTTCGTCGGGCCCCATGATGCTTAAAGGCCCCTCCTTGTCCCCCAGTAGTTGTATCTGCGCCTGTGTCTTGACCGGCAGGCCCCAGAGGTGAATAAAGCCCTCAGCCGCCTTCTGGTCAAATTTATCCCCTTTATCATATGTTGCCAGGCTTAAATTGTAAAGTGACCAGGGTGATTTGCGCCCGACCACCGTTGCCTGCCCCTTGAAGAGCTTGACTCTTACCGTGCCGGTGACGTAGCGCTGCGAGCTTAAGATATACGCCGAGAGGTCGCGGTTAAGCTGGCTGAACCACAAGCCATTGTAAATAAGGTCGGCGCACTCAACGGACACCTTCTGCTTGAACCGAAGCTGGTCTTTGGACATCGTCATGGCTTCCAGCGCCTGGTGCGCCTGTATCAGGACCACCGCCGCCGGGGCTTCGTAAATCTCGCGCGACTTTATCCCGACTACACGGTTTTCTATATGGTCGATTCTGCCGATGCCGTGTTTGCCGGCTGTTTCATTCATCTTCTGAATCAGGGCTATCCCCTCCATCTTTTTACCGTCGAGAGAGACGGGAATACCCTTCTCGAAACCGATTTCGATATACTGCGGCTTGGACGGCGCTTCATCCGGACTTTTCGTCCATGTATAGGCATCGGCGGGGGGCTCGGCCCACGGGTCTTCCAGCACGCCGCACTCGATGCTCTTGCCCCACAGGTTCTCGTCGATGGAGTAAGGGCTCTTTTTCGTGACGGGAATCGGTATGCCGTTGTCCTGGGCATACTTGATGGTCTCCTCGCGGGTCATGCCCCACTCGCGGGCTGGGGCGAGTATTTTCATGTCCGGCGCCAGGGCATTGATGCCTACTTCCAGGCGTACCTGGTCGTTGCCCTTACCGGTGCAGCCGTGAGCGATGGCCGTGGCGCCTTCCGCCGCAGCCGTATCCACCAGCAGTTTAGCCATCAGCGGACGCGACAGCGCCGTGGCAAGCGGGTACTGTCCTTCATAAAGCGCATTGGCCTGTAAAGCCGGGAAGATGAAGTACTTTACAAAGAGCTCTTTGCCGTCGATGACCAGCGCCTTCTTGGCGCCGACCTTCAGGGCTTTCTGCCGCACCACCTTGAAGTCCTTTTCATTGCCGACATCGATGGTCACGGCAATGACATCGACCTTGTACTTTTCCTGCAGCCACTTGATGGCGACCGAGGTATCAACCCCGCCGCTGTATGCCAGTATTATTTTTTTCTTCACTCCAGTCCTCCCTCCCTTGGCCGAAGGTTAATTATTCTGCCCGAAATTCTCCTCCAGAAATTTGATAATCTCCGAACTGATGCCGGAGTACTCCCAGGAATAATGGTGCCCCGGCGCCTTCAGCCATTTTAATATGTCTCCGGGATTATCCTCCGCCGATGACAGTCCTATCCAGTGCTTGAAAGTGGCCCACACCATGCCGGGCACGTTACCGTAACTGAAGGCATCGTCGCATGTGCCGTTTGTGTTAATCCTTAGCGTCCTTTCCTGTACCCTGGCTCTGTACCAGAACGGGTTTCCCGTCTGGATGCTGTAAACATTAGGCCTGTCCCTGAAAAATGCCATCGTCTCTTCCGTAAGAACCGTGCCGGTGCTTTCGCCGGCGATAATTACCTCGATATCAGGCAGGTGGTCAACGATGAATTCTATCCGCTTTACTTCATCATTAACCTTTTTAGTATAGCGCGTGGAGGCTTCCAGCATTTCCTTAACGCTGCCCCATAAGCCTCGGTTAGTGCGGCAGTAATTAATCACCAGCGGGTTTCTCCCCAGCTCCCGGAGTTTGGCGGTAATGCCGTTAAGAATACTCTCCCATCCGGGAGTGTCACTGACATAGTTCCACCCCATTCCCCCCGAATTAAAGAAGACGACTATATCCGCATCGCCGGCGGCTATATACGAGCCGACCAGCTGTTCCATCACGACCTGGTGCCTTGCCTCATCATCGCCGGCCAGTTCGTCGGCAATTTTTTCTGCATCGTCTAATACCGACTGCGGCACCGCAGAGAAATCCACGTTCTCAAAAACAGGTTCACGTATTCCTATATCGTTAGCCAATCCCACCTCTGAATTATAAAGAATAATTACCAGAATTATAAATACAAGCATTACGGCGGCCACGATTATGCCCGGTCCGCCCAGCTTGTTAAGTTTCTTTATTTCAATATCCACGAGATAATTCTAACAATATTTATCCCGTAATTCCAGAAAGCACGTTGTCCAGTATACCCACAGCCTCGTCAACATGTTTATTAAGGATAATCAGCGGCGGGATAAATCGGATGGCATTGGGCTTGAGTCTGTTGATTATCAAACCTTTTTCAATACAGGCCGCCACCACTGATTTGGCGATTTCGCTGTTGAAATACACGGCCACCAGCAGTCCACGCCCCCTCACCTCGGTGATAAAGGAGTATTTGTTCTTAAGTCCCTCCAGCTTACTCATGAGGTACTTGCCGACCTCTCTGGCGTTGCCGGCAACATCGTTATCGATAACGTATTTCAGGGTAGCGCATGCCGCCGCGCAGGTAACCGGATTGCCCCCGAAGGTGGCGTTGTGGTCGCCCAGTGTGAGTACCGCGTATTTTTCCTTGGCTAAAAACGCCCCGATGGGCATACCCCCTCCCAGCCCCTTTGCCAGTGTCAGCACGTCAGGCTCGATACCGTAAAGCATATATCCGAATAATGCCCCGAGACGCCCGATACCCGTCTGCACTTCATCGAGGATAAGGAGAATCCCTTTCTGGTCGCACCATTCTCTGACTTTCTTCAGGTAATCATCGTCGGGTACGTTGACGCCTCCCTCCGCCTGTATCGGCTCCACCATGACGGCGCAGGTCTTTTTCGTGGTCGCCGACTTTATAGCGTCGATATCGTTGCTTTTCACGTTTTTAAAGCCGGCGGGCAGCGGTTGAAAAGGTTCCTGCATCTTCGCCTGCCCGGTAGCGGCTGTCATCGCCAGGGAACGCCCGTGGAACGAGTCGAAGGTAGTTATAACTTCATAAGCCCCGTTCAGCTTCAAAGCGCCGTAGCGGCGCGCCAGCTTTACCGCGCCTTCATTGGCTTCAAGACCGCTGTTGCAGATAAAAACTCTATCCATACAGCTGTTTTTCACCAGCAGCTCCGCCAGCTGCAGCATCGGCGTGTTGTAATACCAGAGAGAAGTCTGTATTAACGTGCCGACCTGTTTTTTTACGGCCTTCACCACCGCAGGATGGCAATGCCCCAGGCAGTTGACCGCCAGCCCGCAGACGAAGTCCAGGTACTTCTTGCCCTTATCGTCCCACGCGCGCGCGCCTTTACCCCTGACTATCGTCACCGGGTCGCGCACGATGGTCTGCATATAATATTTATTGTCTATTTCCGGCCAGTTAACCATATCAATCCTTTACAATCGTCGTCCCGCCGTCCCCTCTCTCGACTTCCTTGAGCAGGGCATGAGACTTTCTACCATCTATTATACGTGTAATCGCGCCCGCATTTAAAGCTTTCAGGCAGGCGGTCACCTTGGGAATCATACCCCCGGCAACCACCCCGGACTCTATTAAAGTCTCCGCTTCTTTCCCGGTTATACGCGATATTATGTTGCCCGACTTGTCTTTGATGCCTTCGACATCGGTCATAAAAACAAGTTTTTCAGCTTTCAACGCTACGGCGATTTCCCCGGCAATCGGGTCGGCATTGGCGTTCACTATCCCGGGGGCGCCTTCCTCTCTCGCCAGCGAATAAAGGCTTATCGGGGAGACAACCGGGATAAAGTCCGCTTTAAGCAGCGTTTCCAGAATTTCCTTGTTTACTTTTTCCGCCGACCCCACGTAGCCCAGGTCTTTGTTCTTCACGCGGCTTTCCACCAGAGCACCGTCCACGCCGCTTATGCCTACCGCCCGTCCGCCCCGTATATTAATCGCCGCCGTGATTTCTTTGTTGACTAGGCCCGCCAGCACCGCCGTCGCCACTTCCAGCGACGGGAAATCGGTAACACGCTGGCCCCGCTCGAATCTTGTAGCAATACCCTGGCGCTGCAGCCATGCCGTTAAAGTACTGCCGCCGCCGTGGACCACCACCAGCGGGTGTTTCTTCTTCTGTAGGGCAACAATATCCTCGATAGTAGTATCTCTACTGCCGAAGGTAGAGCCGCCCATTTTTATGACTGTAATATTTTCCATTTGCTTTCACTCTAGGTCGTGTATTCGGCGTTGATTTTCACGTATTCCTCGGAGAGGTCGCAGCCCCAGGCCGTGGCCTCCGCCTTTCCAAGATTAAGATTTAAATTAATATACACCTCTTTGCCGTCGAGGTGTTTGACCACCTCTTTTTTATCGTAAGCCAGCGGCGTACCGCTCTTTACAAGGCAGGTCCCGCCGATGTATAACTCCGTTTTAGCCTCTTCCAGCGCCGCCCCGCTGCGCCCCGCTGCCGCCAGCACCCGGCCCCAGTTGGGGTCGCTGCCGTGCACCGCCGCCTTCACCAGCGAGGAGCCGATGATGGTCCTGGCCGCCAGCCGCGCGTCCCTTGAACTCAAAGCCCCGCCGACCTTCACCTCAATCATCTTGGTAGCCCCCTCGCCGTCGCGGACGGCCTCCCTCGCCAGGTAAATGCAGACCTTATTCAAGGCCCGCTGAAAAGCCGCGGCCTGACGACTGCCTCCGGCAATAGCTTTACCTCCGGCCATACCGTTAGCCATGATAAGCACCATGTCGTTGGTGCTGTTATCGCCATCGACGGATATCATGTGAAACGATACCGCCACGGCTTTCTTTAGCGCCTGCTTAAGAAAATCAGGCTCGACAGGCGCGTTCGTGGTCAGGAAGCAGAGCATAGTCGCCATATCCGGGTGAATCATGCCCGCCCCTTTTAACATCCCCCCGATAGTAAAACCGCCCGTCTTGAACGCCGTCTCCTTAGGCACCGTGTCCGTGGTCATAATCGCCCGGGCGAGGTCGTGCCCGCCTTCCGCCGTAAGGACGATTTTCGGTATCGCCGCCCGGATGCGCTCCATCGGCAGCATTTCGCCGATAACACCGGTGCTAGCCGCCAGCACGTCTTCCGGTTTCAGCTTTAGCTGACGGGCAGTCAGTTCAGTCATTTCAACAGCATTGGCCCTGCCCTGCCGTCCGGTGCAGGCGTTCGCATAGCCGCTGTTCATCACCACGGCGGATGCCCTGCCCTTCTGCAGGCGCTCCCGGTTTAACAGAACCGGCGCCGCTTTTACCTTATTAGTAGTAAATACAGCCGCCGCGGCACACGGCTTACGGGAGTACAAAATGCCGAGGTCGAGTCGTTTCCCGGGACTGTACTTAATACCGGCGCTTACGGCTCCAGCTAAAAAACCTCCGGGGGAGGTGACCCCTCCGGAGGGTACTAAATCCGCTTCGGTTTCCATGAATTAAATATAGCATATCGAGGCTCCACAGGCAATTATATGTTAAATATTTACAGCTTGAAACCTTAACCGACCAGTGATAAACTCAAGGTGTGAAAATAGTCAGGTTCAGCACCGGCTTTGCCACCGAATACGGAGTGCTCTACGAGGACGCCGTCATCAGCATCGAAGACTCGCCTTTTGAAGCTATCAAAGAGACCAACCGCCACTACAGGATTAGCGATGTCCGACTGCTGCCGCCCTGCGTTCCCACAAAAATCGTCGCTCTGGGGGTCAACTACCGCAGCCACGCCGAAGAGATGAATGACCGTCCCCCCGACGAGCCCCTGATTTTCATCAAGCCTCCCTCTTCGGTCATCGGGCCGGAAGATAAAATCATCTACCCGCCCTCTTCACAGAGGGTCGATTACGAAGGCGAGCTGGGGGTGGTAATAAAATCAACGGCGCGGCAGGTCTCCAAGGAGGAAGCCGGCAATCATATCCTGGGCTATACCTGCGTCAACGATGTCACCGCCCGCGACCTCCAGGCTAAAGACAAGCAGTGGACGCGCGCCAAGGGCTTCGATACATTCTGCCCCATCGGGCCCTGCATCGAGACGGACCTATCTACGTTCGCCCTGAAATTGGAAACCTACCTGAATGGTGAACTCAAGCAGGAATCATACGCCAGCCAGCTTATTTACCCCGTCGGCGAGCTGGTGAGTTTTGTCTCCCACGTCATGACGCTGATGCCCGGCGACGTTATTGCCACCGGCACCCCCGAGGGCATCGGCCCGATGCAGCCCGGCGATACCATAGAGGTAAAAATCGAGGAAATCGGGACGCTGCGGAACTACGTGGTCAAGCCGGAAGAACCTGACGTTAAGGAGTAACATGGAACGAACGACCGTTTATTTTGAAAAGCCCGGCGGCGGGGAAAATACCGCTAAAACCCTCGCCCTGGCTAAAGCCCGCGCCGATGAACTGGGAATAAAAATATTTGTAGTAGCATCAACCGTCGGCGACACCGCCGTCAAGGCTATGGACGTTTTTAAGGGCTTTAAAGTTGTTATCGTGACTCACGTTACCGGTATGCGCGAGCCCGATACGCAGACATTTACCGAAGCAAACCGTAAAATCGTGGAAAAGAAAGGCGGCATTATCGTCACCGCCGCGCACGCCTTCGGGGCTATACACCGTTCGCTCGGAGCCACCGGCGGCCCGCCGGTTCCCACCAGCGCTATCGGCGATATCATCGCCATGACGCTGCGGACCTTCGGCCAGGGCATGAAGGTCGTCTGTGAAATCGCCGCCATGGCCGCCGATGCTGGAGCGGTGCGGACGGACGAGGAAATCATATCTATCGGCGGCACCGGGCGCGGCGCCGATACGGCGGTTGTCCTGCAGCCGAGCAATGTGCACCGATTTTTCAATCTACGTGTCAAGGAAATTATCTGTAAACCGCGGCTTTAAGGCAGGTACGCTTTGCACCACACCCTTAAATTTTATAACGAAAATCGTAAATGGACACTAAGAATTTACATGTTCTTCGCGCCCTTGACACGCATACCTCTCCTGGGTCGGTTGGTTAGAAATATCGCCAACGCTTATGGGCGCAGTCAGCACCACGGCTATCTTCTCACTCCCGACGAAGCTAAAGAACTGGTAATGCTGGCGGGGGGACTTGCCTCCGAACTCTGTACCTGCCGGAGCGTCTTTCAAAAGTGCAATAACCCCCGTGACAATGAGATACTGCTGGCGGCCTCCCGTCATATCCTCGAGGAAACGAAATCGCATGACGCGCTGGAAATCACCCCTGAAAAAGCCCTGGAAATCCTGCAGGACAGCCAGCGTCGAGGGCTGGTATTGACCGTAATGAAATGCCGCGGCGATTTTTACGCCATTTGCAGCTGCTGTTCCTGCTGCTGTGTACCTTTACGACTTAGCAAAAAGTACGGCATCGGGGAAGTGCTGGTGCGGCATAAGGATATCGTTAAAGAGTTCCGCGATTACGTTGCGGCCGTTAATGCCGCTGAAAATCACTAACCGAGGAAGTCGGTAACGATACTGGAGAACTTTTTCAGTTCCTCGCGATGGACGTTGTGGCCGCTGTTCCTGAAGACAGCCACCTGACAGTCGGGGATAACCTCGGCCGCCCGGTAGGCCTGCTTGACCGGCACGACGGGGTCCCGGCTTCCCCAGACCAGCAGGGTCGGCATTTTTACCTCCGGCAGTTGCTTCTCCAGCACCAGGGTCTGCTGGTGAAAGTTAGAAATACTCACGCCGACAGCCATACCAGCGGGTGTAAGGGGTAATATATATTTAGCCGGGTTCAGGTGGTCGAGAAGCAATTTTACACACTTGAAGCCAAAGTTCATTACGGCGCCAATTGAGCGGACAAAAGCCGGCAGTGAAAAGAACCTCACCCAGAAGGCGATTTCCCTGCCCAGGCACAGACTGCTTATGAGCACCAGCTTCGTTATCTTGAGAGGGAACTTCAGAGCGTAGTCAAGAGCGATACCCCCTCCCAGCGAGTGCCCCACCAGACTGAATTTTTCCAGTCCCAGGCTTTTGGTGAATTTTTCCACGAAGTCGGATAATTCAGGGACATAGTACTTGCCGTCGAGGGGCTGACTCCCCCCATAGCCCGGCAGGTCCGGGGCATAGACCGTGTATTTCTCCGCTAACACGCCTATATTGCGCCGCCAGGTGCGCGCGTCGCCGCCGCCGCCGTGAATCACCACCAGCGGCTCCCCCTGCCCGGCCGTGTAATAGTGCACGTCCAGTCCGTTAACTATTATCATCTTGCTCTGTATATTGTTCATAAGCCGTCCACACCTGCGAATATTAAGTACGAAACGATTGTTCCGTTCTTTATCTTATTAAAGGAAAGACACATCTGTATCTCAAAATCGTGTTTAGTTTTCACAAAAAGCTAACAAAAAAACTACCCTCAATTAATACAACGAAGGAGGGTAGTTTTAGTTACCCGGCTTCTATTTAATTTTACCAGTCATGAATAACACGGAAAATGAGAAAAAACCGCACTTTGGGTGGGGGTTAGCCCCGTATTTTCCGCTGCCTCCCTATACTTTAATTATAGGCAGGTGTTTGTTAAGAAGATGTTATAAAAGTCATATGATATGAAAATTTATTTCAGAGGCCTTAAAATAGCGCGGCAGGGAGCGGCGTCGCCCTTATAAATGGGCAAAGGAAGACATAGCATCTCGTACTCACCCGGGGGCACACCGGCCAGCGCGCAGTCCTCCATAATATAAATACCGGCGTTAAGCAGCACCTCGTGTGTATGGGTGATGTTCTCCATCCGCTTGATAGTACCGATGGTTATGAAGTCGATGCCCACCAGTTTCACACCTTTTTCCGCCAGGTAGTCGGCGCCATCGTCTTCCAGGTAGCAGTAGTCGTCGCTGAACTTTTCGGCTTCGTAGCCGGCGGGTGAATTGCGGGTCTTAAAAAGTATCCGCTCGCCCTTCTTGATATTGTGCTTTTTCAGTTCGGCGGCCTTGATGCTTTCCCTGTCCTTGATGGCAATCACGCGGGCAGGGCCTACCGTAGCGTCGAGAGCCATATCGGTGATGGTCTCGCCGTCGGCGATGAAATGGAGGGGAGCATCGATATGCGTGCCGGTGTGGGAAATTATCTCCAGCACGGACATGGTGACCTTGGCGCCTAGAGCGCGGTCATGCAAACGGTAAATCTTGGGCGGGATGGGGTCGGTGGGGAAATAGACTATCCCCTGCTTGAGGGGTACGGTAATATCATACCAGCCTTTGGGTGCTTTGACAGCCATGAGGGACCTCCTTTAATCGATATCGACTAAAGGATAAGGCAAGGCAGTGAACCAAGTCAAGGAAAGCAGAAATTAACTATTTTTCCTTCTTTTTGACCTTGTAGTCGCCCGGCATCAGGTTGGTCGGCAAGCCCGCGGCGATGGATTTCGCCCAGGTGGCCGCCCGCTCAAGTTCTCCCTCAAGGAGAGGCCCCTTGTTGCCCTTGACGAAAAAGCCCTGCGGCTGTGCGGTGGTGTTGCCGCCTTTGTCTCTGATGGCCAACTCTATACGTGGGGCGGCGTAGCCGAATATCCTTGCCATGATATTCTTGAACCGCGTATCGAAAGCCGCGAAGCGCTTGTCATGCAACGCTTCAACCGGCAGGTCGTCCACGAAGGTCTTTATCGCTATCGTCTGCCTGCCGCCCTGCGTGGGCGAGCCGATTATCACCAGGTGGCTGGAGGCCACGTCCTCCACTTTCGCCTCTTTCACTTTGACGACCTTAGCCCCCGACCCCAATGCCGCGCCGATTTCTTTAGCGATTTGTTCCGTGTTGCCGTACATAGAATCGTAGATAACGAGCGCTTTCATAAACACCTCCGTTTCCTGTCCATTTTAAATTATACACTACCCAGTTGACAGGGTGAAGCAGTAGTGTAGAATAGTAGTAACGCTTTGCCGGGAGAAGAACATGCAGAAGATACTGGACTATATTTCTTTCCTGTTCCACACGATTAAAGGCGATTCGCTCTGGATAATGAAGCGCCGGGGGCTTAAGGTGGGGAAAAACCTCTTCCTGGGCGGTTCCTATTTAGACCTGGGGCTGCTGCACTTAATTACTATCGGGGATAACGTAACCTTAGCCGGCAGGGTGACGGTTCTTGCGCACGACGCCAGCATGAACGAGTGGCTGGGCTATTCAAAAATCGGCAAGGTGGTTATCGGCAACAGGGTGTTTATAGGTTACGGCTCGATTGTGCTGCCGGGCGTGACCATCGGCGACGACGCCGTTATCGGGGCGGGGAGCGTGGTGACTAAAAATGTCCCGAGCGGCAGAGTGGCAATCGGCAATCCCGCCAAAGATGCGGGCAGCCTCGAGGATTTTCTATCGAAGAAAAGAGAGGAACTTGATACTCTCCCAGTCTTCGGGCAGGAATATCTCAAGCTGAACAAGAAAAAACGCCGCGAGATGCTGGAGCGGATGAGGGACGGGTGGGGGTATATGATTTAAAGTTCAAATATCAAAGGTCAAATCTCAAAAACGTAGATAAAAATTAAAGATGAACAGATATTACCATAAATGTAGATTCGAAAAGAACTTAATCATACTCTTTGAATTAACGATGTACATAGAACTCTGATTTTCTTTTCGTAACCACGTGAATGAATCTATAATGGAAGTATCTTTTAGCTTATTAAAAAAAATGGTCGGACTTGCCGGATAATTTATTTGTATCCATTCAATTTTGTTGAATTTCACCTTGTTCTTATTGATGTATCCTGATACCAAATCAGCATCAATTAAATTATATTCCGCATAATATAATGGTGCACTAGTAATTATTATAGGTACTAAAACTGCCGAAGATTCTTGAGGGTACTTCATCATGTTCATAGAAATTTCCTTTGATAAACCAGAAACCCCTATACATACCTGTAAAAGAGAATCTTCAATTGGCTGTGGCGATGATTCATATTTTCCTTTGTTACCCTTTTTTGATACTTGTAGCCACCAATTATCAACAAGAATAGAATGAATTTCAAAAGGTATTTTATTTCTATTGTATGATAAACTTGGCTCACCTCCTGTGATACTACTACGTTTTATATGAAGAACTAAAGCATCACGATTTGATAGTGAGATTGGTTGTCCAAATAACCAATATCCACGGATTGGGTTCACTTTTTTACACTCAACTATAGCAAATATTCTATTCCCGTTTTGAGGATATGAAAGAACATCATGTAATATAATATCAATTCGGGTGTTTTTAATTTCAGAACTAACTGGATATTCTGTTTTAGCTACCATCCAGTTAGTTTGACTTGTATTTTCACGCAATTCTTCAGCACATTTTTCTTGAAAGATGAACCCATGTTCATTTAATTTATCATATAATATTTCAGCTGATTCTTTTGTTAGATTAATATCATTTTCCATACTTTCCCCCTACTTCGTATGTGTCCCGAACGCTCCCGGCCCCCTGGCAAACTCCTCCGGGTACTTGAAGTTCATCTTCACCAGCGCCGTCATCTGGCGTCCCAGTTTCTTGAGCTCTTCGAGGCACTTGGGCAATTTCTTGAGGTCGTCCGGGCCCATCAGGTAGGCGGAGACCTGGTTGGCGGGCAGCAGTCGGCGCTGGATGATGTAATAGCTCAAGTCCTTGAGCGCGCTCACCATACCCAAACTGCCGCAGGAAGCCACCACCCCGCAGACCTTGTTGCTTAAGTTCCTCCCCGGCTGGTTGAGGGAAATAGTGCGGTCGATGACGGCCTTGGCCTGCGCCGTCATGCCCCAGAAGTATATCGGAGTGCCGAGGATAAGCCCGTCGGCGGCAAGCATCTTATCGAAAAGCTCCGGCACGTCGTCCTTGATATGGCATTTGCCCGTTTTCATGCACCCCCAGCACCCGTCGCAGGGCTGGAGGTCCTTGCCGGCGACGCTGTAGAGTTCGACCTCCGCGCCGTCCTTTTTAGCCGCGGCCAGCGCCTCGTTAAGCATGGCGACCGTGTTGCCTTCCTTGCGGGGACTGAAAGATACGCCGAGAATTTTCATGATATTACTCCTTTTACAGTTTTTGGTGATTAGTGACCAGTGCCCTGCCCCTCCCCACCCGCCTTTTTCTTTAGCTCGTACAGCTTGTTTAAAGCCTCCAGCGGGGTCATGCCGTTGATGTCCAGCTTCTCTATCTCTTTTTCCAGTTCAGACTTCCCCCCGAAGAGGGGCATCTGGGCGGCGGGTTCTTGAGGCTTTTTCTTCGGACTTGCCGACCGGCCATCGGTTTCCAGTTCGCTTAAGACCTCGCGGGCGCGGTGCAGCACCGACTTCGGCAGGCCGGCCAGCTGCGCCACGTGAATGCCGTAGCTCTTATCGACCCCGCCCGGCACGATTTTATGCAGGAAAATCACCCTGCCCGCTTCCTCGATGACGGAGACATTAAAGTTCTTCACGCGCGGGAGGTAGGCGGCCAGGGACACCATCTCGTGGTAGTGGGTGGCGAAGACCGTGCGCGCCCCCAGCCCCTTGTAGTTGTGGATATATTCGGCGACGGCTCGGGCGATAGACAGCCCGTCGTAGGTGCTGGTGCCCCGCCCGATTTCATCGAGGATAAGCAGCGACCTCGCGGTGGCGTTATTCAGGATATTGGCCGTCTCCACCATCTCCACCATGAAAGTCGACTGCCCTGCGGCGAGGTCGTCCCTTGCCCCGATACGCGTAAAAATACGGTCCACGATGCCGATTCCGGCCGACTTTGCCGGGACAAAGCTGCCGGTCTGCGCCAGCAGCACAATTAGCGCCGCCTGTCTCAAGTAGGTGGACTTGCCGGACATGTTGGGGCCGGTCAGCACGATAAGCTGGGCATCATCGTTGGAGAGATAAATATCGTTGGGCACGAAATCGCCGTCCGCCAGGCTCTTCTCCACGACGGGGTGGCGGCCTTCTTTAATATCTATAATATTGCCGTCGTCCAGGACTGGGCGGACGTAATTGTTGCGCACGGCCACCTCCCCCAGCGCGGCAAATACATCCATGTGGGCCAGCGCGCTTCCTAAAGCCAGAACCCTGTCGCTTTCCTCGGCGACCTGCCGGCATACCCGCCTGTAAAGGTCGTTCTCCATCTGCTCGATGCGGTCGCGGGCATTAAGAATCATGGACTCGTATTCCTTGAGCTCCGGCGTGAAGAAGCGCTCGCCGTTGACGAGGGTCTGCTTGCGGATATACTCCTCCGGCACCTGCTTGAGGTTAGCCTTAGACACCTCTATGTAGTAGCCGAAGACGTTATTGAAGCCCACCTTAAGGTTCTTGATGCCGGTGCGCTCACGCTCCTTAAGTTCCAGACCTGCGAGGTACTTCTTGGCGCTGCCGGAGACCTCGCGGAGCTTATCCAGCTCCTCGGAAAAGCCGCGCTTAACGACCCCGCCCTCCCCCACCGAAGAAGAAGGATCATCAACGATGGCCAGATTTATCAAATCTATGGGGCCGCGGCAGGACTTGAGCTCGTCCTTAAGCCAGTCGATGGCCTGCGTTCCGCCGCCGCCCTCGATGATTTCTCTTAATTCGGGAATAGCTTCCAGACTGCGCCTTAAAGTGACCAGCTCGCGGGGGATAGCGATTTCTCCCCGCACGCGGTTAATCAGGCGCTCAAGGTCGGCAACGCCCTTCAGCATTTCCACCAGCTTACGCCTCTCCATGGTTTTCTCCACAAACCAGTCAATGGCGTCCAGCCTCTTATTAAGCGCGGTTACGTCCAGCAGTGGCTGGCCCAGCCATTTTCTCAAGAGCCGCCCGCCCATGGGGGTCTTGGTAACATCTATGATAGATAGCAGCGAGCCTTCCACCGTGCCGGAGCGTGCGCCCTGGAAAATCTCAAGGTTGCGCTGGGTCTGCTCGTCCAGCGCCATGAAACTGTCCGTAACGTAAGTTGAAAGCCGGTTAAGCTGGCCCTTGACGGTCTTCTGCGTTTCGCCGATATAGTAAACTATGGCCCCCGCCGCTTTAACCGCCAGTGGCAGGCCTTCGCAGCCGTAGCCCTCCAGCGTGGTCACGCCGAAGTGTTCGAGCAGGGCCTGGCGGGCGACCTCAAGGTCGAAGCGATAGCTGTCGAGTCGGGTGATATTGCCGCCGGTTCCCAGCAACTCTATATCCGCGCCCTCGGCGGCGATGACCTCGGAGGGATTAAGCCGTTCAATTTCTGTTTTCGCCCGTGCCAGGGGCAGCTGCGTCACGGCGAACTCGCTGGTGGTGATGTCCACGTAGGCGATGCCGACCTCCCCTTCGCCCGCCGCCACGCTGACGAGGTAGTTGTTGGTCTTGCTGTCCAGCAGGTTGGGCTCGACGACGGTGCCGGGCGTGACCAGCCGCACGACGTCCCGCTCAACAATGCCCTTGGTCTCGCCGGGCTTGGTCAGTTGCTCGCATATGGCGACCTTGTAGCCGCGGTTGATGAGCTTTGCCAGGTAGCCGTCCAGCGCGTGGTAAGGGATGCCGGCCAGGGGCACCTTGTTGCCCTTGCCCATCTCCCGCGAGGTAAGCACGATTTCCAGCTCCCTGGATGTGATGCGCGCGTCCTCGTCGAAAGTCTCGTAGAAGTCGCCCAGCCGGAACAGCACGATGGCATGGGGGTACTGCTTTTTAATACGCAGGTACTGGCGGCGGATGGGGGTGACATCGTCTTTCATTGCAAGACTATTGTAGCAAAGAAAGCTTAAATCTCAAAGCTTAAAAGATAAAGTTAGCAATAAAGGAAGTGAGGTATAATTCACTTCCCCTTTTTCGTCTTCTTTTTCCTCTGTTTTTTAAAGGCATCGTCGGGAAGGTACTCCACTATTTCGGCGGCGGCTTCAGGTCCCAGGCCCTCGGCGGCCTGCAGAGCGCCCTGCGCCGCCTGGATAATCGCCTCTTCCTGAGAAATACCTGTTCTCTTCGCTATCTCCCGGGCGGCTTCCAGAGTCTGCACGGTCGCCTCGCTCAAGTCCATCCCGGTTTCTGAAGCCCCCTGTATGACGCCCCTGCTGGCGCCCAGTATGCTGTCCATCGGGTTCACGCCGGCCTTTTCGGTGACTTCAACAATACCCGACGCAACCGGCCCGACCACTTTTTCTACAGGCAGTGGTTTTTTGTCCACTACATGCATGGCCCCACGCGCCACTTCCCTTGAAATTTCCACGGCATGCTCGCCCAATACTTTCTTGTTCTTCCAGACACGGGGAAGTCTCTTTTCCAGAGCCAGCGCTAATTGTTTGGTCAATCTCTGCCCGCTGACAGCCGCCGATGCGGCAGCCCGTGCCGTCTCGGCTATCTGATACGCCGTAACCCCCAGAACGGCATCAATCCCGGGCAGAGGAATGCGCTTCAGATAGCTGAAAGGAAAGTTATTCAATAAGCTGTAAGACGGCGCCGAGCTTACCTGCCGCGGCACCTCCCGCCCGGGGTATATCAACGATTCGAGAACGACCTCCCTGGTAGCCTCGCCCTCCTCCCGTATCCCGGCCAGCAAACCCAGCGTAATTATCCCGAAAATAAAAGCGATGCCGAAGAGGAAATCAAGCCCGATAATGCTCAAGGCCGGCATCTCGACTAAGGTATCCGGCGATACCCAGCTAAAGGTAAGATTGAGCTGGCGCGAAGCAAAGAAGTCGGCCAGCAGGCCGCCGCACAGCGGGCCGAGTCCGGCCCCGATACTCGTCGCCAGAGAGGCGCCCGCAAGGTAGGTGGTCGATTCGCCCTTCGGCGCCAGTTTCAGTCCGATTGTCATCACGGCCAGGTTAACGCCCGCAGTAGCGATACCGGCGAATATATACAGTACCACCAGCAGCGGTATGGTCAGGAAATACCGCTCCGGCATCGTCGTGAATATCCACCCGAAAATTACCAGCAGGTATAACGACGCGCAGATTGACAAGATCACCTTGCTCCCGAAACGGTCAACATAGCGCCCCCAGATCCTTAAGAAAATGATATTGAAAATCTGGCTCAATATACTGAATCCTATAACCAAAGCAAGAGGAAAGCCGAGACGCACCAGCATATAGACGGCGAAAAAGGGTATCGCCAGGTTGGATGCAAAACCCCAAATTAACAGGAACTGTAAAAGCCGCCGAAAGTTACGGTCCTTTAGAGGCGCGGTGAGGCGCTGCTCCAGTGAAGGCTGCGGCGCCGCCGGCGGCTGCATCAAAGGCTCCGGTATCAGCGACATCAGAACAGGGCTGGCCAGGCCCAGGAAGATAGCCCCGAAAAGCAGCACATAGATATAGCCGTGAATCATATCGCTGCCGGAGGTTATGGACTCCCAGTAATCGACGAAGAAAGCGGCGCCGAGACTGAACGCCATGCTGATAATCGTGGCCAGAATAAGGCGTCTGGAAAAAAAGCGCCCCAGTATCGACTGTGGAACAAGGTCGCGTATCCAGCCGTTCCAGGCGGTATTACATACAGCCGTGAGCAAACCCCGGCAGGTCATCAATAAAAGCAATAAAGATACGGCGCCGCGGCCCGGAATATCCATGAAATAAGGTATCAAGGCTATGGGAATCCATAGTAACTGCGCCGGAAACCAGCTTAAAACAGCGATAGCCTTGCGCCAGCGTATCTTCTCTACCAGCCAGATAGAGGGAAGCTGAACTATCTGCATGATAAACGGTATCGCTGCCAGTATCCCTATCTGCAGGTTATTGGCGCCCAGCGCCAGAGCAAATGCAGCCAGGAATCCGCTGGTGGTAATACTGAAAAAGCCCTGTGAAAAACCGCCCTCAAGGGCCATCCATCGGAGGCCTTGCGAGAGGTCTCTATCGGAAATGGTCGGTTTTGGTGTCAGGAATTTAAACATTAAAGCCTATTTATCACTACATATAAATTCTATCATATCCGCAAAACGGCAGCTTGCATTTTCAGGGCTATATAGATAAAAATTTTTATTCGGGGGTAAAGGGGTGAGGAGAGTGACTTATTCCCTCTCTAACTCTCCCCTTACGAAGGGGAGAGGATGATTAAGCAAACCAATTCTCTAGGCTTTTTGTAGGTCTTTCCCTCCTTCGCAAGGAGGGATTAAGGGAGAATTTAAAAGGGGCAAAGGGGGATTCTTAAAAATATATTTTCTGTTTCTTCCCGTACTTCTTACACACATCCCCAAATTTTTGCCAGTTTAGCCAGTATCCCTTCCGGTAATTGGCGGGACGCCAGACCAGGTGGCCCCGACTTACACAAAGACTCCCGACCCTCTTTTTCGCATAAGTTATGTCAAATACCATGTCGGATTTCCCCAGCTTGAGCGACGGCACCTCTCTTATCTGCACGATATGTCTTGCCATGTTATCCTCCCCATATACCTGTTTTAGACGAGTATAGCCCAAAACACTTAATTGGACAACAGGCATTATCCGGTCCCCTGATTTTTAAACACCTCCCCCGCGACAAAATTCCCTTCCCTTTTACCCCCCACCCTCTTATAATATTCACGGTAGTGCATAATACGCCTCCGCTCATCCTGAGCCTGTTGAAGGATTAACATAACGGTTTACCATAATCGTTAAACAAATAAAAACAAATCAGCTACGGCCCAAAGCTAAAACAACAAAAATTTTTTTACTAAAAACAAATAAAAATATTCACCCTTTCTCCTTTATTCATATTCCCCTCTCCCTTTATGGGAGAGGGACAAAGGGTGAGGGTTCATGGGCGAGGGATAAAGAGCCTGCCCTGAGTAAAGCCGAAGGGGTGAGGGTGACCTCCCGCCCCTCCCCTTCTCCGCCATATTGGGTAAAATAGTACCAACTGCTTATCTTTACGTTGACTATATATGGTATTATTAACAAGAAAATGAAGATTAGCGTCATCATACCGGCCAGGAATGAAGCCAGGCTTATCGCCGATACGCTGCGCTCCCTGCAGGACCAGAGCTACCAGGGCGAATACGAAATCGTTGTCGTCGATAACGGCAGCAAGGATGCTACGGCGGAAATCGCCCGCAGTCACGGCGTGAGAGTAATCAGCGCCGGCGATAAAAAGAGCGTCTTTTACGCCCGGCAGACGGGCGCCGATGCCACCGATAGCGATATCATCGTCCAAGCCGACGGCGATACGCTCTACCCCGAGCACTGGCTGCAAAAAATCGCCGATAAGTTCAGAGATAACCCGGAAGCCGTGGCCGTTTCTGGACGGTTCCTCTACCGCGATTTTTTTATATGGTCCTTCATCGAGCTTACGGTAAGGGACTGGCTGAACAGAATATCGGCATTCTTTTTCAAGAGGCCGTTCCTGGTTTCCGGCGCCACCTTCGCCTTCCGCCGCTGGGCTTTCAACAAGGTGGGCGGCTACAGGAACATACCCTATTCCGCCGACCAGCACGGCATGACGACCCGCCTACGCAAGCTGGGGGGAGAGGTGCTTTACGACCCCAGGATATACTGCCTGACGTCATCGAGGAGCGTACAGCAGCCATGGTTTGTTCTATTGATGGCAATAACCGACAACATCGCTCGCCTGATGCTGGATTTCAGCATCAACCTGGTATCCCCCAAGCCTAAAGCCACCAGCCCGACCCTGCGCAAGCGGATGGTATTATCCATCAGCGCCATACTGGCGCTTTTCATCGCTTTTTCCGCCTACGGCTACTATTCGCCCAGGTCACCGGTCTTCGGCGAAGTCCGTTTCAAGGGCAGTCCGGACAATGAGTTAATCGCCCTGACCTTTGACGACGGCCCGAATGGCATATACACCATGCAAATACTCGATATCCTCAAAGAATACGACATCAAGGCCACCTTTTTCGTCATTGGACTAAATGTAGAGATGTACCCTGATATCACCAAGCGTATTTTGGCCGAGGGACACGTCATCGGCAACCATTCCAATACCCACAACGCCAATCATGCCTTGAGCGCCCAGGGTTGCCGCGATTTGAAAGAAGCGCAGGAAGTCATTTATCAAGTCACCGGAGTCCTGCCCCACCTCTACCGTCCTCCTCACGGGAAAAAGACCCCCTGGGAGCTCGACTGCGTTGAGGAAAACAGCCTGATAGAAATAAACTGGGGCGTCGGCGCCAACGACCAGCCAAGCTCTGGAGTTGATATGGACAAGGCGCTACAGTCCTTTGCCGATAAAATCGTCAGCCGGACCTACCCGGGGGCTGTCATCCTGCTGCACGACGGCTACGGCATCGAGCATAACAACAAAAACGCCGATAGGTCATTTACGGTTAAAGCTCTACCGCTGATTATCGAGCAGCTCCTGGCACAAGGCTACCGGTTCGTTACCGTCCCGGTTCTGTTCAACGTCCCGGCCTACAACGAGGCCACTTAATGGACATTGAAGGCTTTCTGCGGGGTATAGTTGATTTTACCGCAACTTTAGACCCCCGCATGGCCTTGCTTTTCTTCGTTATATGTTGCCTTGGGGAAATAGGCATATCCATACTCTTCCTTCTGGAGTTTCTCTGGGTGAACGTCGGTATAAATGTCGGCACCGGTAAAATGCCTCCCTGGCACCTGTTAGAATTATGGTTATGCGCCCAGGTCGGCCGGCAGTTAGGGTCGCTAATACTTTACCGCATTGCCAGGTTCGGCATGCCCGCCCTGACCAGGTTTTATCATAAAATACGACTGGACAGAATTTTCAATAAGCTGATAGCTAAATCCGGCCCTATCGCTCGCATCAATATCATCTCGCCTTTCTCCGTGGCTTTTGCAAGGCTGATCGGGGGGAGATTTCCGATGTTACTGGTAATGGCAGCCAAGAAACGCTTCCGTATGCTGGCACTTGGTATTTTGCTTTCCAGTATCGTCTTCGACGGCCTGTATATCTGCGTCGGCGCTATTTTCGGGATGACGATAGAAGATATAAAGGAATTCAATCCTTTATACACCGTTTTAATCACAGTAGGCCTGCTGGCCGTGATCTACCTGGTAACATTCGCCATCAGGTTCTTTATTAAGCGCCGCCGCCAGCCAAACGAGCCAGCAGGAGACATGACCACTCCACCACCCGGGGACGACTCTACCTGAATCTCAGCCATTTTTTAAGAACCAGATTTCAAGTCATCCTTTACATGAAGTATCTATTCATGATTCCTCCTTCACGTTGACAAACCTCGCTAGTATCAATGATAATATAGTCAATAAATGTTGCGTTTGCGAAAGGGTTAACTTATTTGTTTCATTCAGCCCGCTGGAAAGCCTATCTGCAACAGCTTCAGGAAAACCAGGAAGCAGATGCGAACGATATAGAGAATATCCTGCACGCCTTCCATTCACAGATGTGGTTTACCAGAGAAGTAAATAACGGACATCAGAAAGCCGCCGAGGAGCATTTAAAGCGCAGCGACGCGCTGATAAAGGACTGCACCAGGCAGGTCGACGCGCTGGAAAAAACTCTGGCCAACACGCCCAAGCCCAGTGAAATGCTGGACTGGAATTCCGTCACGCTGCAAGACCTCTTATAAAATAAAAGGCTTGATAATCCCCCCACCCACAAGTTCCTTTGATTACTTGTGGCTGAAAAACATGCCAATAACAACCAGCGCGCAGACTCCATATAAAACCTTGAATTGTCTTTTATTTAATGATAAAGTTTATACGATGCCTAAGAGCGTATTCTCTACACTACGGCACAGTAGGTAGCTATCCTTTCCTTTAAAGGGTAGCTTTTTTAATGCCCATGACCGATAAAATCAAACTGACAATTGACAAAAAAGAAGTAGAGGTGGAAAAAGGGGTTACGGTGCTGCATGCTGCCCAGAGTGCCGGCATTTATATACCGACCCTCTGCTACCACCCCGACCTCCAGCCATACGGCGGCTGCCGTCTCTGCATCGTGGAGATTGAAAAGATGCGCGGCCTGCCTACCGCCTGCACCACGCCGGCGACCGAAGGCATGAAGGTAACGACCAAGTCGGAGCGACTGCAGGAGTTAAGGCGGGCCTTTTTACAGCTTATCCTGACGGAACATCCCAACGCCTGTCTTACGTGCCATCGCCGGGAACGCTGCAAACCTAACGATATCTGTTTGCGCGAGGTGGCCGTCAGCGAGCGATGCGTTTCCTGCCCTAAAAACCACCAGTGTGAACTCCAGGATCTGGTTGACTATATAGGCATCGGTGAAGAAATCACGTTGCCTTATCAATATAAGGAACTACCGGTAGATTTCACACGCGAGCCGCTTATCCAGCGCGACTACAACCTCTGTGTCCTCTGCGGGCGTTGCGTGCAGATGTGCCAGGACGTGAGAGGCATCGGTGCGGTAGGTTTCTCCAAACGTGGTTTCGATACATTAGTCAGCACGGCCTTCGACAAACCGTTACAAGACTCCGGATGTCGCTTCTGTGGCGCCTGCATCGAGGTCTGCCCTACCGGCGCATTGATGGACAGTGAGGCAGCCTTCAAGCCGGATAAAGAATGGGAAGAAGTAGCCGTCCCCTGCCAGCACGCCTGCCCGGCCGGCATCAATGTGCCGCTTTACGTCTATCTCATCAGTCAGGGCAAATATCAGGAAGCGCTGGCGATTATCAGGGAAAAAGTACCCTTCCCGGGGACGCTGGGGCGGGTATGCATCCATCCCTGCGAGGAAGCCTGCCGCCGCAGCGCTTTGAACGACCCCATCGCGATTAAATTCCTTAAGCGCTTCGTTGCCGACCGCGATTACGGCTTCTGGAAGCATTACTCCAAAAAGCTGCCTGCCACCGGTAAGAAGGTGGCTATTGTGGGGTCGGGTCCGGCGGGTCTGACAACCGGGTATTACCTGGCTAAAGCCGGCCATACCGTTACCGTCTTCGAGCAGTTTTCCAAGGCCGGAGGCATGATGCGGGTAGGCATACCCGACTACCGTCTGCCGCCGGAGGTG
This sequence comes from Dehalococcoidales bacterium, assembly GCA_016930185.1. Taxonomy (GTDB): domain Bacteria; phylum Chloroflexota; class Dehalococcoidia; order Dehalococcoidales; family RBG-16-60-22; genus RBG-13-51-18. The sequence continues at coordinate 22,184 of JAFGHK010000021.1, forward strand.
CTCGATAGCGAAATCGATGTTATCAAGGACGCAGGTGTAGAAATAAAACTGAATACAAAAGTGGAGTCCGTGGACAGCCTTTTCGGCCAGGGCTACGAGGCCGTTTTCCTGGCGCCGGGGGCGCATCGCGGCCAGAGTCTCGGCGTTGATGGGGAAGACCTGCCCGGGGTCTATGACGGAGCCGCGTTCTTAAGAGAAATCAACCTCGGAAAAAAGATAGACTTAGGACAGAAGGTGGCAGTCATCGGGGGAGGCAATGTAGCTATCGACAGCGCCAGGGTAGCTTTACGGCTGGGGGCAAAGGACGTGCATATCATCTACCGCCGCACTCGTAAAGAAATGCCGGCCAGTCCAGAGGAAGTGGAGGCGGCGCTGGAGGAATATATACAGATAGACTTCCTCACCGGGCACCTGAAGGTAAGCCGGAAAGACCGCAAGCTCGTTATGACCTGCAACCGCATGGAACTCGGCGAGTCCGACGCCAGCGGAAGGCGCCGTCCGGTACCGATAAAGGGCAGCGAATACAATGTTGAATACGATACAGTCATCGGCGCTATCGGGCAGAGGCCGGATATACCGGACGGTTTCAAAGTCAGCACAGGACGTAATAACACGATACACGCCAACCGCGATACCATGTCAACCAGCCGGAAGGGGGTCTGGGCGGGGGGTGATGCCGTGACCGGACCTGATTCTGTAATACGTGCGATTGCCGCGGGACGGGCGGCCGCCAGCTCCATCGATAAATACCTGGGCGGGAGCGGGAACATCGAAGAGGAACTCACATCGGAGAGAAAGATAGGCATCTGCGCCGGCATCACCGCCGAGGACTTCACCAAACAGGCCCGCGTGAAAATGCCCCGCCTCCCCGCCGAAAAGGTAACCGGTAATTTCACCGAGGTGGAAACGGGACTCGTCACTGACGATGCCATCGCCGAAAGCAACCGCTGTTTCCAGTGTGGCTTCCGCAGCCAGATAACACCGGCGCCGCGACCGCCGGAAAAAGCGAAACATACGGAAGAGCCGGATAAAGCTGAAGCTACCGCTTAGCTTTTCAATTCTGATAATCTCTACAACCCTATAATCAAGAATCGTTACCTTATATCCGAAAAGAGGTAGTAGAATTTATGACCAGCCAGGCTGGGGTCAGTAAAAGAATCATCCTTATCATAGCGACGATAACGGCTTTCATCCTGCCGTTCCTGGTAGCTTCGGTGAACGTGGCGCTGCCGGTAATGGGACGGCAGTTCAGCATGGAAGCGGTGGTAATGAGCTGGGTAAGCACGTCCTATTTTCTGGCGATAGCTATGGTCCAGGTACCATTCGGGCGTCTCTCTGATATTTACGGTCGTAAGAAACTCTTCATATTAGGGCTGGTAATTACCACTCTGGCTTCGTTTCTTGGAGCGTTCGCCAATTCCGTGCCGATGCTGATTGTCAGCCGGGTTTTTCAAGGCTTCGGCTCCGGCATGACCTTCAACAACAGCATAGCCATTCTTTCCTCCGTTTTCCCCCGCGAGGAAAGGGGCAAAGCCCTCGGCATCAGCCAGTCGGGCACCTACCTGGGACTATCGCTGGGGCCGTTTATCGGCGGAATTATGACGGAACACCTGGGCTGGCCAAGCATTTTCTTCCTTAGCGGTATACTGGGTATTTTCCTGGTAATACTTGTTTTCTGGGGACTGAAGTCAGAATGGCGAGAAGCCGAGGGGGAAAAGTTCGATATCACCGGCTCGATAGCATACTTTATCGCTATCGCTCTTTTCATGTACGGATTTTCCAGTCTGCCGTCGATTAACGGCATCATCCTGTTTGCCGCAGGAGTGCTGGGCATGGTCTTCTTTGTCTGGTGGGAGGTCAGGGCGCCCAGTCCGGTCTTCGACCTGACATTGTTTAGACGGAACCGCGTTTTTCTATTATCCAACATAGCGGCTCTGATTACTTACATCTCCACATTCGCGGTTAACTTCCTCCTGAACCTGCATCTGCAGTATATCAACGGTATGACGCCTGGCGAGGCCGGCCGAGAACTGATAATTTCTTCAGTACTCATGACTATCTTCACGCTGCTTTCAGGTAATATTTCACAGAAATACAACCCGAGGCTGGTAGCTACTGCAGGTATGGCACTAAATTGCATAGGACTGATAATGCTGGTATTTCTAACCGATGCCACTTCGATATGGTATATCAGAGCAACCCTGGCGATTTACGGCACGGCTATAGGGTTGTTTGTTGCGCCCAACACCAACATCATCATGGGGTCGGTGGAAAGCAAGGTTCTGGGCGTAGCTTCCGGGACGCTGGGGACGATGCGGACGGCGGGGATGATGTTAAGCATGGGCATCACCATGATATTGTTCTCGCTGTACATCGGCGGTGCGGAAATCACCCCCGTTTACTATCCGCAGTTCCTCTCAAGCGAAAAGATAGGATTCATCATATTTGCGGCTCTGTGCTTCGGCGGGGTAATAGCGCAGCTTGCAGCCCGCAGACATGAAAAGTAACTGGTCTTAACACCATTGTTTTTACCGCAACCAGGGAAAATTCCTCATTTATTCGTACGTTTTTAGAGGAATACGTGCTAAAATAGCACAGACACTCTCGACAGCGCAGGAGTAGATTGTGGAAGGTCTGGAGATAGGACTCGACCTGCTGATAGTCCTGGTGACGGCTATCGTTGGAGGCATGCTGGCACGCTGGCTGCGCCTCCCGGTTATTCTGGGATACCTTGCCGGCGGCATCGCTATCGGGCCCTTCGGGATGGGGTTGGTAAGTGACAGCCAGACAATCGAAACGCTGGCTAATATCGGTGTCATTCTCCTCCTGTTCGCCATCGGTCTGGAACTCTCACTCAAAGAACTAATGAAGCTGGGTAAAATATCCATCCTCGGCGGTCTCGCCCAAATTATTATCACCGCGCTGGCGGGGTTCTGGCTGGGGAGAGCGATAGGTCTGGAAATTACCGGCTCGATATTCTTCGGCTTTGTCGTCGCCTTAAGCTCCACGATGGTGGTATTGAAGCTTCTCATGGAAAGGGGCGAACTCGATACCGCCCACGGACGGATTATGCTGGGCATCCTGCTGGTGCAGGACCTTAGCGTCGTGCCGATGATGGTGGCTATACCGGCGGTCACAGGGGAGCTGGGGGGACTGTGGACCTCGCTGGGGATAGCTTTCGGCAAGGCGGTTGGATTCATCGCCGGCATGATTGTGCTGGGCTACTGGTTCATGCCTTGGGTGCTTAAAAGAGTGGCGGGGCTACGCTCGCGGGAACTTTTCCTGCTGACCGTAATCGTGCTCTGTCTGGCGGCGGCCTTCGGCACCTATTACATGGGGCTTTCGGCGGCTTTCGGGGCTTTCGCGGCCGGCCTCCTGGTAAGCCAGTCCGGATACGCGCGGCAGGCCTTTGCCGATATCCTGCCCCTCCGCGACACATTTGCCGCCCTATTTTTCGTCGCTCTGGGACTGGTAGTCGATAGAACCTACGTACTCGACCATTTAGGCACTATCGGCATCGTGGCGGCGGCGGTAATTCTGATTAAGTTCATCATTTGTTCCGGGATAACGCGGCTCTTTAGTTACAGTTACAAAACGGTATTGATGGTGGGGACAGGCCTGATAAACATCGGTGAGTTCAGCTTTATCCTGGCGATGATGGGCAAGCAGGCGGGCATCTTCTCTGATAATTTCTATCACCTGATAGTGGCTTCGGCAATCGTCACCATGTTCCTGACACCTTTCGCCATGAACCTGAACTCCTTCCTCTACCGCTGGCTAAGCCAGAAGCCCCTGCTGGCGCGGCAGCTGACCGGCCGCATTGACCCGGACTTCCGCCTTCACACAGAGGACATATCAAGGCACGCGGTTATCTGCGGCTACGGCACTATCGGCAGGCAGATAGCCAGCGTGCTCGATAAGCAGAAGTTCGCCTACCTCGTCATCGACCTCGACCCCTCAGTCATTAGCAAACTGCGGGGACAGGGCATCCCCTGTATTCACGGGGACGCCAGCAATCCGGAGATATTAAGTCATGCCGGTCTGGACAAGGCGCGTGTCATGCTGTGCACGATACCGGACTACGTGGCTGAAGGGCTGACCGTCCGAAATGCCCTGCGATTAAACCCCAAGCTGGACATCGTTGCCCGCGTTCACAGGGACAGGGATGTAGAACTCTTGAAAGGAATGGGCGTGACGGAGCTTGTTTCACCCTATTTCGAAGGCAGCCTGGAAATGGTACGGCACGCCCTGCACCGCTTCGGCATGAGCAGCACGGACATTCAATATATTCTAAACAAGCTGCGGGAAGGGCAGACGGTCGAGAAAAAGCCGGAAGTTGAGTAAACATCAAAATAAATGGAGGATTTATGAAGATAGGTTTCATCGGCATCGGGCAGATGGGCAGGCACATGTCCCGGCATATACTGGAGGCTGGATACAACCTGACCGTTCACGATTTGAAGAAAGAGGCGGCCGCTCCTTTGCTGAAAAAAGGGGCAGTATGGGGCAATAACCCCGCAGCAGTAGCCGAATCATGCCAGGTCGTCTTTACCAGTCTGCCGACGCCGCAAAACGTCGAAGAAGTGGTCTACGGAAAGAACGGGCTCAAAAAAGGCTGGAAAAAGGGAGATATCTACGTGGACACGAGCACAAATTCGCCCTCCCTCATCAGGAAAATAGCCGGAGACGCTAAAAACAAGGGGGTTGCTGTGCTCGACGCCCCGGTAAGCGGGGGGACGAAAGGGGCAGAGGCCGGCACCCTGGCGATAATGGTAGGGGGTGATAAAGCTGCCCTGAAAAAGATACACGAGGTACTGCTGACGATGGGGCAAAAGGTATTCCCCGTGGGTGATGTGGGCTGCGGTAATGCGGCGAAACTGGTCAATAACTTAATATCGTTGGCCAGTAATTCAATTTCGGCGACGGGGTTCGCGCTGGGAGTCAAGGCCGGCATCGACCCCAGAATATTGTGGGACATAATATCCGTCAGCACCGGCAACAACTGGAGCATGCGGCAGTATCCCAATACGACGTTTAAAGGCAACTTCGAGCCAGGTTTCAGGGTAGGTCTGGCCTACAAGGACATCGGCCTGGCGCTGGACCTCGGCAGGGAATACGGGATGCCGCTGCCGGTGGGTGAGGCAGTTAAAAAAGAATTATATGATACTATAAAGGCTGGTTATGAAGATAAAGGGGTGGATGCGGTGATATTACCGCTGGAGGCTGCGAGTGGGGTAGAGGTGCGCGTGCCCTAAAAATAAAGGAGGAAATATGATAGTTGTCAACGCCAACGACGTTAAAGCCGTCCCGACCGAGGATGAAATCGTCGGCATGGGACCGGTGCAGCGTAAGGAATTAATCAGCGCCAAGGATACGGGGGGATTCAGCGTGCTGCTGGTGTCCTTCGGGCCGGGGGCGAAACTTAATTTCCATACGCATACGTATGAACAGATTTTATATGTGACCGAAGGCAAAGGAGTAGTAGCCACTAAAGAAGGGGAACAGTCTGTAACACCGGGGACGGTTATTTATATAGAGCCGGGGGAAATCCACTGGCACGGGGCGACTGAAGACAGCTCATTCTCTCATATTGCTATACAGAAGCCGGGGATAAAGCTGGCGGAATAATACAAATATTAGTCACGCTTAAGCAGTATTACCAGGGCGAAGGCTAAAAAGCCTGCCCCCAGCCCGATAAACATGCCCTGGACGAGATAATCAAACGCCCAGCCAATCCCCATACCGATAAAAAGTCCGGCGGGTATCAGGAGTCCACCCGCCTCCGTTTTCCTGCTTTTTGGTTTTTCCTTTTTTTCCTCGTTCATCAGTGACTCCCCATGAAGATGATGGGTTTATTTTATGTGTCTAGGAGCAGGGTGTCAAGGATGGGTCTTGATGGGAGAATATATTGTTTCTATATCCCTCTTCTCTTAAAACTAAAAGACCCCGATAAAATCGGGGTCTCTCTATTAACTAATAACCGTAAACTGTCAACTGTAGACTGTCAACTATCTAATACCAAGCCTGAAACAGGCCAAGCCCTCGGCCATTAGTACGGCTAAGCTAAATACATTACTATACTTACACCTGCCGCCTATCTAACAAGTAGTCTACTTGTGGCCTTACTCCCCGACCGAAGTCGGGGATGGGAGATCTCATCTTGGGGTGGGCTTCGCACTTAGATGCTTTCAGCGCTTATCCCTTGTCGACGTAGCTACCCAGCAATGCCCCTGGCGGGACAACTGGCACACCAGCGGTCAACCCCTCTAGGTCCTCTCGTACTATAGAGAGCTCCCCTCAAATCTCCAAACGCCCACGGAGGATAGAGA
>JAFGHK010000022.1 GCA_016930185.1 Dehalococcoidales bacterium
GCGGTGTGCTTTCGGGTTTATCGCGGTGGCTCTGGTGCCGGTGAAGACCGTCATTTTTAACCCGTTGCGGAAAAACTCGACCCCGCGGGAGACGAGTTCGCTCTTGTTCTTGATTATTCCTCCGACGAAGTAGGGCAGGCCGCAGGTGGCGCTGGAGAGATTATCCCGCTGCTCTATAATCGTTATCTTGGCATTGGAGTCCAGTCGCCTCGCCCGTGCCGCGGCTTTAGGCCCGCAGGCCGTCCCCCCGATGATGACGATGTTGTTCTTCCTTGGCATAAAGTACCTCCGGAATTAATGTGGGCTATTATAATTTTAAGTGAAAAAATATTACGGCGCAAATAAATTGTGTGGAATGACATTAATCCGTATTAGTGTTAATCTTAATTTAGTCTGGTTAATATATTGAGGAGATATAAAATGAGAAACAGTAAAGCTGGAAAATCGACCTTCTCGCGGTTAATTCACATCGGGGTTGTGGTCAGGGATATGGATAAAGTTATCGAGCGTTTGACCGCCTTGGGTATAGGACCTTTTAAGCCGAGGAATTTGCCCCCGGATGCCCGCGAAACTTACCGGGGGAAACCTTTTGTCCCCAGCCAGAGAGTGACAATTCAGACCACTCAAATCGGTAACATGGAGCTTGAGTTAATACAACCCATCGACGGAGAATCGCCTCATCAGGAATTCTTGGATGCTAAAGGTGAGGGCATCCAGCATCTGGGCTTTATAGTGGATAATCTTGAAAAAGAAGTGAAGCATCTGACCGGCCGGGGCTCCGAGATATTACTTACCTCTCAATTCAAGGGTGGTGGCGGCGTCACTTACCTTGACCTTAATGCCGCTAGCCTCGTAGTCGAGTTGGTTCAGCCCGTTAGCAGATAAAAAAAGGGGGAGCATTTACACTCCCCCTGTTAAGCCTTTTTTAACCTCCGACTATCTTTTCTTCGCCTTACCCAGCGGTATGTCCCCCAGGTTGACGTCTTTCTCTGTGTTGAGCTTCTTGAAAGACTTTGCCGCGAACCCCTTGGCTTCAATCGTGAGGTTGTAATTGCCGTCGGCCAGCCCGTGGAACCAGAAGTCCCCGAAGCTGTCTGTGGTAACCATCGTCGTCTTGCCGGCTTTTGGTCCGGTTAGCGTGCATTTTGCGCCTATAACCACCTCTTTCTCGATTGGGTCGTAAACCGTGCCGGCGATGAACTTCTTGGGGATATTTAGGTAATATACCCTCGGCTTGGTTTTTAATTCCGGCTTAAGCACTTCGGCCTTGGCTATCATGCCTTTGAATTCTGATTCCTCCCCGAATTTAATTGCCTCGGTGGGGCAGGCGTCGGCGCAGCGCGGTACCTTCCACTCTCCGCCGTCCAGCAGGTGGGCGCAGCCGGTGCATTTCTGGGCGATGTTGAGGCTGTCGTTGAAGTAGATAGCCCCGTAAGGGCAGGCGTCCACGCAGGCCTTACAGCCGGTGCATTTCTCCGCGTCGATAATCACCAGCCCGTCGTCCCGCTTGTAGATAGCCCCTTTGACCGGGCAGGCGGGTATGCAGGGCGCCTTGTCGCAGTGCTGGCAGAGAACGGGTATATAATGCATCTTTACCTTGGGCACCGTGCCCCGGATGTACTCATTTAGTTTCATCCAGAACTGCCCGGTGTCCGGTTGTGGCTTGGCGTAGGGCGACCAGTCGTTGCCGACGTGCTCATCCTTGCAAGCAATCTGGCAGGCGTAGCAGCCGTTGCAAATCCCGACATCGATGACAAATACCTTCATTATTCCATACCTCCTTCGACCCAGGCGTTAAAGCGCAGGCCGGAAGCCTGGTCGTATTCTCTATCAAAAGCGGCGTCGTATGATTCGGGGTCTTTCGCCCGCCACTCTTGGTAATCTTTCTCGGTGACCTTCTGGACATCGACCAGGTAGCCGCTGGTGGCCTGGCCGCAGGCGTTCTTGGATGTTATTCCGTTCGGAGCGATGGTGTTGATGGCGCCGCCCCGGTCGACCGTATTGATTATCGGGTCGTTGCGTGCCCCGTGGTCCACATATGTAACACCGGGTCTCATACGCTCCCATACGCGCGCCCCGCAGAGCACCACCCCCCGCTCGTTGAACACCTTCACTATATCTCCATCCTTGATGCCGCGCTTTTCGGCGTCCTTCGGGTTAATCCAGACGGGCTCGTACCGGTAGCCATCCGCCCCCAGCACTTTACAGGTGGGAGTTTCGCGCGTCCAGGTAATATCGTCGCCTTGGGCGTGGGTGCGCCACCGGCCGTGGTTGGACATCAGCAGTAGCGGGAACATGGCGGCTCTCTCGCTGGAAATACGCTCGTCATGAGTCTCGCCTTTCTCAATCCACTTCGGATAGGGAGGCCTCTCATGGTCATCGGGAAAGTTCTTGGCTAATCTCTCGGAGTAGAACTCCAGCTTTCCGGTTGGCGTTTTCAGCGGGTTATTCTCTGGGTCTTCGTAGAATTTCCTGAAGCCGGGCGGGTCGTTCTCCCAGTCTTTAGCTACAGGATAGACGAAGTATTTCTTTTCCAGAAAATCTTTCCAGGTGGTCATGTCGCCAAGCTCCATCGTGTCGAAGACATCCTTTTGCAGGTCTCTGGTCGTTTTTTCCTCGGAAAACTTTTTACCGTAGCCGAGTTTCTCGGCGATGGCCAGCACTATCTCGTAGTCGCTCCTGGACTCGCCGATTGGCTGTATCGCCTGCTCTTGAATGCAGACGCTCTGGAAGTGTGGCCCCTGCCTGGAATTGGTGACGATGTCTTCTACTTCCAGCGTGGTGTTGGCCGGTAGAATGATATCGGCGTAAATGCATTCGTTCTCCAGCCAGGGGTGCTGGGCGACTACGAATTCTATCTTGGGGCTTCTCTGGGCTTCTATCGACAAATTGCCGTGGTTCCAGCAGGTAATACGACACGGCGTATCTGTCCACATCATGTGTATCTCGGTTCCGCCCTTTTCCTTCTCGATAGGGTAGGTATACTTATCAAACTGCTCTTCCGTCTGGCATTCCTGCCCGCCGCTGCCGTAGAACGTAAGAGGAGGTTTAAGAATCGCGTCTTGTATAAGCGTCTTGGGTATCAGCTGTTTGCCCCAGGCGTCGATAGTCGTCCGGCAGGGTATTCTCAAACGCTCGGTTAATGCCGGGTTGAAGTAGCGGATGCTCTTAAGACCTTCGGCGCGAGGCATCCCGAAGTAGGTTATCTGGCACTGGTGTACGCCGGGCCCGCCGAGTCCCTGCATGCCCAGCAGGACGCATTCCAGTCGACCGGGCTCATGCGAGAATGGCCCTCTGATAAACGACCCGCCGAAGTAATGGGCGATTGACGTCACTTTCTTGGCGAATTCCCTCGCCAGAGCTTTAATCGTCCACTCCGGCACGCCACATTTCTTGGAGGCCCATTCCGGCGTCTTGGGTATGCCGTCGTCTTTGCCCAGCACGTAGTTTTTAACATAATCCATACCCACCACGTGGGTCTTGACGTATTTTTTGTCCCAGGTGCCTTCTTTTATCCACACGTATATTATTGCCAGCTGCAGCGCCGCGTCGGTATTGGGCAGTACCGGTATCCATTTGTCCGCATGGACGGCGGCGCCGTAGTTGAGTTCGGGGCATACATAGACCTGTTTGATGCCGGCCTGCGTCCAGAAGTAGCAGATGCGGGTGGCGTACTGGCCTGTAAAGCCCCAGGGGGTGGTCTCCGGGTCGCAGCCCCAGAAAAGTATCATCTCGCAGTTTTCCGTCATATCCTTAATGAGGTTGGCCGCCGGCGACATCATGCCCTGGAAGCCCTGCCCCCAGACGTGCTTGGAGCCCCAGTACCAGCCTTCCCAGCTGTCAGGGTTCCTTACCTGCTGTGTGAAGCCCCCCATCATGTCGAGTAGCCGTCCCTGGTGCCCGTGCGGCGTATGAATCGTCTTGCACTCGCCGTGCCCGTCGCCCTGCACTAGGATGGAAAGCGGGCCATATTTTTTATGTACTCTCTTAATTTCATCGGCGATGATTGTCGTCGCCTCGTCCCATGAAATTCTGCGGTACTTGCTCTTGCCGCGGTTCTGCGGGTTTCTCTCACCCTTGGGGTCCCAGTCCACCCTGATTAAAGGATATTTGATGCGGTTGGGAGAGAAAGTCCTTTTCTTGTAAGCCAGCGAGAACGTGCCGGGCAGCGCTTTCATTAAGGGTTCCAGTGTCTTGCCGTTCCGCTTCATTTTCCAGGCGTTGAACTTCTTTTTATCGTATTTCCAGTCGTAATGGAACGGCCGGATTCTTACGGCTTTGCCATCTTTAACATCGACGAAGCATTCGCCGCCGCCCCCCAGCAAACCCCCCAGCGCCAGTGCTTTGATTACCGTTTTATCCGGCTTAACGTCAACTTTTTTGCCTTTAACAGCAGACATGTCAATCGTTCTCCTTCCAAGAATTTGCATGTGAACGTCTTTGATGATGACGTATCTTTCGGGTCTGGTGAATGATTATCGTTGGTAGAAATGCTCTAAAAAGGCATGTGATTTTACGCAATACATTAAAAATGTACACTAGCAGGCTTTTGCTTGTCAAGTTGAAGTGACTGTAATATTGGCTGTTTTTATATCGTTTTCATGAACGATGATTATACTCCGCTTATATCGACTTCACCGGACTCCGTTACTTTTATCCTGTGATTTTTTTGATATTGTTTCGGCTCGCATTGTGACTATTAATAGACTTTGCCTGCGTAAACTTGGTAGGCACGGAGGAAAAGCCTATGGAAATGACTGGACCGCCCTCCAACCGGTTCACTGATTTTATTATACGCCGGGGCCATTGTTTACCATTTTTAGTTGCCTCTCTGATTTGGGTCTTGCTGACGTGCCGGTTATACATGCAGGACTTGCTCCTGGGCTGGCGCGTCGGTAGACCCGTGCAGTTGCCGATATATATCATAGGTAATTCTCGTAAGCTGGAACGCACGATAAAATATTGGAGTTGATTATTTGAATCTATATTTTTTTATACCGCTCATGTGGGTTTTTGTCTGCCTTATTTTACTGGCGGTTTTGCTGATAAAAGGTAAAAAATATGTTAACGGCCTGCCGCCGCGTGAAAAAGAAGTACTTAAAAATAGCGGTATCGAATTATTGGTGCCGCTAAAGAACAAAAACCGTTTATCGGGTATCCTCTTGCTCGCTGGCAATTCTTTCCGCAAGCCGGATTCTTTAGAGGAACAACGAATCCTGCAGAGAGCTTCTTCGAATATCCTTGGCGACATTGAAAGTGTGAAAGAAGAATATAGCGAGCTTCATAAGACGATTGAAGGTGTAATAAATGTCGTATCCCAGGTGATGAGCAACCGCGATCCGTATACTGCCAGCCATCAGCGTCGTGTAGCTGAACTGGCGCGTGTTATCGCTAAAGAAATTGGATTCACCGATTGGCAAATGAACGGTATTTATGTGACTGGCCTTGTGCATGATATCGGAAAGGTTTCCGTGCCGACGGAAATTTTGACCAAGCCCGGTAAAATAAATGCCACCGAATTTGATATTATCAAGAACCATTGCCGGGTAGGATACGATATCCTCCGAAAAATAAATTTCCCCTGGCCGGTTACCACGGCGGTCCTCCAGCACCATGAAAGGCTCGACGGCTCGGGGTATCCTCAAGGTCTATCCGGTAATGATATTATCGTTGAAGCCAGGATATTGGGTGTGGCTGATGTCGTTGAGGCGATGTCCTCCCATCGACCTTATCGTCCGGCGCTGGGACTGGATAGTGCTCTGGAGGAAATAAGCAGGGGCAGTGGCATTCTCTATGATGCTGATATTGTCGCGGCCTGTCTGAAGCTCTTGCGAAAGAACAAAATCGGCTTTGATGAGTTAATGGCTGCCGCCGAAACTCACCAGGAATGCGTGCTGGAAGCTATTAATTAAATTCCTGTTCTGGCGTTGATGATGATTTACATGTATCATCGCCGTCAGTGCCTCCTCAATTATATATAAGCGGCGAAGCAAACGCGGTCATGGGTATGCCTGCCTCGCCGCTCTGTGTTTTTTTGAAGTAAATATAAAAAAATGTTACTTTCGTACCATTAAACTATTGATTAATATATTTTATGGTATAATTGTAGTAACAAGCTAATTGAGGCGGGATATGAAATCGAACTGGAAACGCAATGGCGTTATATATATCATCATCTTACTGGCGGCCGTGCTCCTGTTTTCTTTCCTCATGCCGGGCGGCGAAGAGCCCGCCGAGGTCCCTTTGAGCCTGATTGTCTCCATGTCTCAAAACGATGAGATTCAAAGGATTACCGTCGAGGGGGATTTGCTGACGGTCGCCACGGTCAATGGCCAGGAGATAAAAGCCTATAAAGAAGTTAGTTCCAGCCTCTATGATATTGAAGGGCTTAAGCTTGATAATGTCGTTGTAGATGTCAAGGGGTCTTCGGGGATTAACTGGGGTGGACTGATTATCAATATCCTGCCGTTCTTGCTGTTAATCTTCCTGTTCTTCCTGATATTCCGCCAGGCTCGCGGGGCCAATAACCAGGCGATGAGCTTCGGGCGAAGCCGGGCGAGGCTTTTCCCCGCCAGCCGCACCAGTGTTACCTTTGACGATGTCGCCGGCGCGGAAGAAGCCAAGGAGGATATGCAGGAAGTCGTCGATTTCCTCAAGTCGAAAGAAAAGTTTCAGTCCCTCGGCGCACGCATTCCTAAAGGCGTGCTGCTGGTGGGTCCGCCCGGTACGGGCAAGACTTTGATGGCGCGTGCCGTGGCCGGCGAGGCCGATGTTCCTTTCTTCTCTATCAGTGGCAGTGAATTCGTTGAGATGTTTGTCGGCGTCGGCGCTTCTAGGGTACGCGACCTCTTCGACCAGGCCAAGCGTAATACCCCCTGTATTATCTTTATCGATGAAATAGATGCCGTGGGCCGCCAGCGCGGCACCGGCTTGGGCGGCAGCCACGACGAGAGAGAGCAGACGCTTAACCAGATTCTCGTGGAAATGGACGGCTTTGATACCAACACCAGCGTTATCGTCATCGCCGCCACTAATCGACCTGATATTCTTGACCCCGCCCTGCTCCGCCCCGGACGTTTTGACCGGCGTGTGGTGCTCGACCTGCCGGATATTGTTGGCAGACTGGCTATCCTGAAAGTGCATTCCAATGGCAAACCGCTTGATAAGGACGTTAGCCTGGAAACTCTGGCCAAGGGTACGGTAGGTTTCAGCGGGGCCGACCTCGCCAATCTGGTTAACGAAGCCGCTATTTTATCTGCCAGGCGAAATAAAAAGGTCATAGGTATGGATGAACTCGAGGAATCTATTGATAGAGTTTTAGCCGGTCCGGAGCGCAAGAGCCGTAAAATAAGCCCCAAGGAAAAGGAAATCACGGCTTATCATGAAGCCGGTCACGCCCTTGTGGGCAGGATGTTGCCAAACGCCGACCCCGTGCATAAGATTTCTATCGTCGCCCGGGGCATAACTGGCGGCTACACCAAGCAGCTGCCGGCGGAAGACCGCTACCTGCATACCCGGTCGTACATGAAAGACATGCTGGCTTATGCGCTCGGTGGCCGCGCCGCTGAAGAGATTGTTTTCAATGAAATTACCGATGGCGCTAGGAGCGATATTGAACGCTCCACCAAGCTCGCGCGGGCAATGGTGACCGACTATGGTATGAGCGATAAGCTCGGGCCGAGGACCTTCGGGCACAAGGAAGAAATGGTGTTTCTGGGACGTGAAATTTCTGAACAGAGAGACTACAGCGAGGAAGTCGCCCGCCAGATCGATGAAGAGGTCCAGAATATCATTGAAACAGCTCATAAGACCGCGCGCGGTATCCTGACCAAGAACCGCAAGAAGCTGGAACTCCTGGCTAAAGAGCTGATTTCTCGTGAGACTCTGGAAGGCAAGGAGCTGGAGAAGTTTTTCAACGAAATCGGTCTTGCCAAACCAGGCCAGAAAGTTAAAAAGACCACTATACCGGCGCCGGTTAAGCCCGTGGCTGAAGGCGAATCAGTCCCCCAGCCCAAGAAGGCTTCGGCTGTTCCTAAGCTTGTTCCCAAGCAGACACCCGCGCCGTCCGACTAGGGGTGGTTGATAATATCTGTGTATATATTCATCATTTATCAAATGTATCATGATTCATGTAACTGATAAGCCTTTGTCGCCTGAAGATGCGGTTGCCCGGGCGAAAACACCCGATAGCGGCTGTGTAGCGACCTATGTCGGCCTCATTCGTGATAATTCCCGCGGCAAATCGGTCTATTCGATAGAGTACACCGATACCGACGGTAAAGCCGCCGAAAAACTAGGTGAAATCGCCGCGGAAATCCGGCGCAAGTATCCGGTGAACAGCGTGGTCATTTATCACCGCATCGGCAGGCTGGAGGTAGGGGATATCAACCTTGTGGTGGCGGTTGCCGCGGCCCACCGCAGCGAGGGGCTGGCTGCTGTAGCCTATGCCGTCGACCTTTTTAAAGAAAAGCTGCCGACGTCTAAAAAAGAGACCTACCTCGACGGCACCGTCTGGGAAGGCCACTAATTACGTTCTTGTCATTACGAGGAGTCTTCATTCCCATTATCTTAAATTATCATCTTTAAGTTGGGAACTAATCGATTTGGTTATTGTATCTTGGTAATTGTTTCTTCTTCTACGTTCCCTGTGAAATCACGAATTCCGCCAGGTCGTAGAGCGCCTGTCGGCTTATGTTCTGCGGCAGACTCTTAAGATTGCGGCAGGCTTTTTCGCAGTACTCTCCGGCGATTTTATAGCATTCCTTGATTATTTCCGGATTCTTCGCCGTGTCGATTGCCTCCACGGCGTCCTTATTGTCTCTGGATTCAAAAAACCGCTTTACCGGATTGTCCTGCGGATTTCGCTCGATGATAAGTATGGCCGGCAGTGTCAGTGTCCCCTGTATCAAATCGGAGCCTACCGGCTTGCCCAGGGCTTCCTCTGTGCTGGTGAAATCCAGGATATCGTCAACTATCTGGAAAGCTATACCCAGATTGTCGGCGTACTCCTTCGTGATTGCTACCGACTCCTCCGGGGCTTTGCCCAGGATGGCGCCGGATTGCGTTGACAGAGAAAACAGCGAGCCGGTCTTCCTGTAAATGCGCCGGAAGTAATCTTCCCGGTTTTGCTTTATGTTGTATGCCCCCCTGAACTGGCCTATCTCGCCGCTTGATATTATGCCCAGTGTATATGAAAAAAGCTTGATTACCCGCGGCGTTTGTGTATCGGCAACGAACTCCCCCGCCTTGGCGAACAAAAAGTCCCCCATCAGTATGGCTATCTCATCTCCCCACATGCTGTTGATCGTCGCCTGGCTCCGCCGCGTCAAGGCCTTGTCGATGGTGTCGTCGTGTACCAGCGTGGCTGTATGCATAAGCTCCACGGAGACCGCCATCGGTATCAGGTAATTAAGGTCATAGTGATACAGCTTGCCGGTCAGCAGCGTTAACGCCGGTCTTATTCCTTTGCCCGTCTCGCTGACGATATAGCTTAGTTGCCCGGATAGCCATTTATATTCTATCCGGCTGATGGACTTAATCGTGTCTTTTACTTTATCCAGGTCATTCTGGATAGGGGCGTATATCTGCTTAAGCTCCAAGGCGCTTGGTCTCCTCTTCGATAACGCTTTCGTCTAGCTTTACAAACAGAGGTTTTGGCTCTCTTAATTTTTGCCCTGCCGCCACCGCCTGTGGTTTCCATTCGCCCTCTTCCGCTTTCCCGTCGAATCCCAGGTATTCGTGTACCTTCTGCGAGCTGAATGGCAAAAACGGCGATAACATAGTTTTCAAGCGGGAGATTGTGTTTATAGCCACGTACAATGAAGTGGCGGCTGCCGCTTTATCCTCTTTGATTTTCTTCCATGGCGCTTTATCGTCCAGGTAGCGGTTGGCCTGTTGCGCCAGTGACATGGCGATAGTGATTGCCTGCTTGAAACTGCATCTTGAGATAGATTCTCCTGCCTTTTCCAGGCACGCGTCCGCGCTGGCGATGAGTTCTTTATCAGCATCGTCCAGCTCTCCCGGTTCCGGCACCTGCCCGTTGAAGTTCCTGTAGGTGAAGGTCAGCACCCGGTTCACCAGGTTGCCGTAGGTGGCTACCAGCTCGTCGTTGTTCCGCCGCACGAACTCTCTCCAGGAAAAATCGGCGTCGCTGGATTCGGGCATATTTATCGATAGTATATAGCGCAGCGGGTCGGGGTCATAACGTTCGAGGTAGTCCGGCACCCATATCGCCCAGTTGCGGCTCTTGGAGCCCTTCTTGCTTTCGATGGTCATGAATTCGTTAGCCGGCACGTCGTAAGGCAGGTTCAGGCCCCCGTAGCCCATCAGCATCGCCGGCCAGTTCATCGTGTGGAAAACTATATTGTCCTTGCCGATAAAATAATATCCTTTAGCGTCCCCCTCCCAGAAGCGTCGCCACTTTTCAGGGTCGCCCTGTTTTTGCGCCCATTCCTTGCTGGCGGAAAGGTAGCCGATGATATTCTCGAACCAGACGTAAAACCGCTTGTTTTCGAAGCCGGGCAGGGGCACGGTAATACCCCAGTCGATGTCCCGTGTTATCGCCCGGTCGTTCAGCCCCTCCTTGAGGAAACCGAGTGTGAAATTCTGCACGTTAGGCCGCCAGTACGTTTTCTTCTGCACCCAGTCCAGCAGCTTGTCCTGGAAAGCGCTTAATTTAAAAAAAAGGTGCTCTGTCTCGCGGAATTCCGGCGCCGTGCCGCAGTGACGGCAGCGCGGGTCTTTTAGTTCGGCGGCATTCAGGGGCTTGCCGCAGGTATCGCACTGGTCGCCGCGGGCATTGGTATCTCCGCAGTGTGGGCACGTCCCTTCGATGTATCGGTCGGGCAGGAAGCGCTGGCACTTGGGACAGTAGGGCTGGGACATGCTTGCTTTGTAGATATAATTTTTCTCTAAAAGTGTCTTAAAAATATCGTGAGTCACCGCGGCGTGATTCGGGGTGGTTGTCGAGGTGTATAAGTCCCAGGAAATCCCCAGTTTCTTCCATACCTCTATGAAGGAGCGGTGATACCGATCGGCGATTTCCGCCGGTGTCTTGCCTTCCTGTTCGGCTTTAATGGTTATCGGCGTGCCGTGCTGGTCGGAGCCGGACACCATCAGCACCTCGTTGCCCTTGAGACGGTGGTACCGCGCGAAGACGTCAGCCGGCAGATTGGCCCCGGCCAGGTGCCCCACGTGCAGCATGCCGTTGGCGTAAGGCCACCCCACCCCGATTAAAATTCTCTCGCTCATGTCAGGTGCTCTAGAAAAAGGTCAGTACCTTTTCACCCTTCTCTTCTTTATACTGGGCATAGCCTTTTTTCAGGCAGCAGTCCACGCAATAGCGCTTGGTGTCCCCCTCGTCGTCCTCTTTACCGCCCTTTTCGTCGACTGCCAGGTAGCGGTCGGGGTAGGGGATGATTTTTTTGCAGCCATCGCATTTTATCTCGCCTAAAGATACACAGCCACGTCGCATATACTTGCTCCTTTATTTGCTTTTACGTGTATTTTGTCTATTTCTTTCCCAGACCTTGTCCAGTCTAATCCAGGTCCGGTACAGTTCTTTTTTCTTCAGTCCTGTTTCTGCAGCCACTCTGGCGACCGCCTCCTTGGCGGAAGCCCCCGCGAGGTACATCTCGTGCAGCTTCATCTCCACCTCGTCGGTCAGCTGCGGCTTTTCTTTTGTCCCTTTGCCCTGTATTACCAGGGTAAACTCGCCCCGTGGCGCTGGAAAATGCTCTATCGCCTCCCCGACTGTGCCCCGGAAGACCTCCTCGTGGAGCTTGGTCAGCTCCCGGCAGACGCTGATGTTCCGGTCGCCCAGTATTTGCCGTATGTCTTCCAGCGATGCCTTGATGCGGTGCGGTGCCTCCAGCGCGACGATGCTGCCGGTTTCGTCCTTTATCGCCTCCAGCGCTTTGCGTCTTGCCGCAGCTTTATTCGGCAGAAAGCCGATGAAGGTGAACCTGTCCGTCGGCAGCCCTGATATTGCCAGTGCCGCCGTTATCGCCGAAGCCCCTGGAATCGGAACTATGTTTATATTTCGCTTGCTGGCTTCTACTATAAGCTCGTAGCCGGGGTCGGAAATGCCCGGCATCCCTGCCTCGGAGACCAGCGCCACGTCTCCCCCTTCAAGCTGTTTGAGTATATATTCCAGCTTTGTCAGCTTATTATGCTCGTAGTAGCTCGTCATGGGCGTCTTGATGTCGTAAGCCGCCAGCAGGCGCCGTGTCTTGCGGGTGTCTTCGGCGGCAATCAGCTTCACCTCGCGTAACACGTGCAGCGCCCGCAGCGATATGTCCTCTAAATTCCCGATTGGTGTGGCTACAACGTAGAGTATGGGCATCTTCGTGTTTTCCTGACATAATCATTATAAGAGATACGCCTCTGCCTGTCTATTTTTAAGGCAAAAAGAACTCTGGACATGGTGTGTACGGGAATCGAAATAGCGGAGGTGCTGTTTTATCTATCGAGTTCCGCGTTGAAAAATGCCAGGAAAAATAATATCAGCACGCCGAATAATACGAATGTCCCGAAGGTCAGATTCCCGAAGACCCACATCGTGCTCCAGCCAACTAGGTTGGTGTTAGTGTAAAAAAGCCCGATGCTCCCGGAAATCAGGAATATCAAGCCGAATAACATAAATAATAGAAACATGCTTCATCCTTGTGGTATCATTCGTGACCGAATTATATCTTTCATGTGCTGAATTGTCAACCTTATTGCCTGCTGGCAGACAGAGGAAATAAAAAAACATATGGCAAATTCTTGTTTGCAAAACTTTTTTGTTTTTTGTTATAATTAAGAGCACATAAATGTGCAGCGCAAAAGCGTCCCCTAAGTTTAAACAGCTCCGCCAGTCTTATGGCTTCGACGAAGTAGCCATTGTGCCCGGGGATGTTACCCTGAACCCCGACCAGACCAGCACGGAATTCCGTATCGGCGATTTCACATTTTCGATTCCTTTCATTACCTCCGCTATGGACTCCGTTGTCGATGTTAAACTTGCCGTTCAATTAAGCAAAATGGGTGGGCTGGGCGTGCTTAATCTCGACGGTATCCAGGCTCGCTACGATAACCCCGACGAGGTACTGGAGAAAATCGCCAAAGCTACCGACTCCGAGGTCACTGCTTTAATGCAGAAAGTCTACAAGGAGCCGATTAAAGACAACCTTGTCGGCGATAGGGTAAAAGCCATCAAGTCAGCTGGTGCTGTTTGTGCTATATCGTTAATCCCCGCCAACACAAAGCGCATGGCGCCCGTTGTGGCTGAAGCCGGCGGCGATATCCTGGTGGTACAGTCCACCGTTACCAGCGCCCGTCACATCTCCAAGAGTTATCGTGGCCTTATCTTCTCTGAATTAAGTAAGCAGATTAAAATGCCCATCGTTGTTGGTAATTGTGTTAGCTATAACGCCTGTTTTGAGCTTATGGAGACGGGCATTGCCGGCGTTTTGGTTGGCGTCGGCCCCGGGGCTGCCTGCACCAGCCGTGAAGTCCTCGGCATCGGCGTCCCGCAGATAACGGCCACTATCGACTGCGCTGCGGCGCGGGATGAATATTTTAAGGAGACCGGGAAGTACGTGCCGATTATTACCGACGGCGGTCTGCGCAAGGGCGGCGATATCTGCAAGGCTTTTGCCGCCGGCACCGACGCTGTCATGATTGGTTCACCCTTTGCCCGGACTAAAGAAGCCCCCGGTCGGGGCTATCACTGGGGCATGTCCCATCCCCACCCCGCTCTCCCCCGCGGCACGCGCATCAAGGTGGGTACTACTACTACTTTAGAGAAATTACTCTTCGGCCCCACGTCGGTAGTGCACGGCACGGAAAACCTCGTCGGTGCCCTTCGTACGGCCATGGGCTTCTGCGGCGCTGCTACCATTCAGGAATTCCATAGCGCCGAGATGGTTATCGCCCCCTCCATTGTCACCGAGGGCAAGTCTTACCAGATGACCCAGCAGGTCTAGGGTAGCTCTCCGCCCCTCACTTTTTTCAGGTACTCCGACAGGAGGGCATGTTTGTCTTCTGGCATGCTTTAATTTCTTTCTTTTCAGTATCGGTTTCAGCATTATATTATTATCGTTTGCATTGTGTAAAGAAAGTATTATTTTTGACACTGTTTAACTTTAGGCTTATGATTATGCCGAGTATATTAGCGGAGGAGAGTAACATGCCGAAAATCGACTATGAAAAATATCTGATAAGAAAGCCCCTTTATGAAGCCTTTGGCGGCACGAAAAACCGCCAGAGCCCCACCATGACTATGCTTAGCAATAAGCAGGTCCCGGGGTGTAATTATTATATGGAACCTGGCTGGATATATGGTATCCCGGAACCTAATCCCAGCCTCCATGAGCATGTGCATGACTATGATGAAATTGTCATGCACATTGGTGGAAATTACAAAACGCCGCAGGTACTTGGTGGTGAGGTGGAATTCTATATTGGCGGTCAGCCGATTGTCTTTAATACTTCTACCGCTATATATGTTCCCAAAGGAACGCCCCACGGTCCGGTTATCTGGAAAGATTTTCAATTTCCCCACCTTCAGATGGCGATTATGCTTGGCACTGGCAGTGTCGGCGAAGCTTGGGAAGAAAGCGGCATCCATAATGAGAAAATAGCCCTTCCCAAAAAGAACAAAGACTTCGATTACGAGCAGTATGTTGTGCGTAGCCCTATACGTGAGGTGGCCCCGGGTGTCACCGGGCATACTAGCCCCACCTTGACCTATATGAGTAGCGTGCAGGTGCCGGGTGTGAAATACTATATCGAATATGGCTGGACGTTCGGTATACCGGTCTCAAAAAACTACGGTAACGGTGTGCCGGAAATGGTACATAATAACTACGATGAAATTATCCTTTTCCTCGGTGGCGACCCTCAAAACCCCGAAGACCTGGGAGCTGATATTGAAATGTACCTCGGCGGGCAGGCTCTCACATTTGATACCACCAGCACACTTTTTATCCCCCGCGGTCTACGCCATGGGCCCTTGAGCTGCAAGAAATACCGCAGACCTAGTATAGCTCTCGCCATCATGTGTGGAGCAGGTACTTACAAAGAAGCTTGGGGCGATAGTTCAATGGGTAAAGATAGTAAATAGAATTAGTTGTTCGTTTTCAGTAGTCTCACCAGTTCTCCCGGCACCAGGCGGTGATAATCGTTAAATGAATCCAGGTCTCGCCAGCTGGCTTTCATTATTTCCGTCTCTTCATGGACCTCGAACGATTCCTGCTGGTACGCCGATTTATCGGTAAACCGCCCCTCGTAAACGTAAACGATTTCATGTCCCGGCTTGCCTTCGTGAACGAAGATGTTCTCGATTATCCTCATCAGCTTTAAGTCGACTATCTCCTGCCTTATTTCCTCCCGGATTTCGCGCCTGATGGCTGCCTCCGTCGTTTCCCCGTACTCCACCGCGCCCCCGAGCGGACGATAGAAAGGCTTTTTATCAAAGGAGTCGAAATACTCGCAAACCAGTACGCTGTTGCCGCGCCGGAAAATACAAATAGCTATAACACGAATATTCTTAGGCATAATTGGACCGGATATCGGTAAGGGTTTCCTGTTCCCTTACTCTTCCTCTTCTTCGTCGGGCGGTGCTGTCGTGGTGCTCTCGCCGCCGGTGCGGGGCAGCAGGACGCCTGTTTTATCACGCTTTTTCGCGGAACGCGCCGGCAGCTTGCTTACCGTCTTGCGTAGCTCTTTCAGTTTCTCTCCGTCCATCTCCGCTATCACCCCGTCGATTTCCGTGTCCTGGAGGGCTTTAAGCTCCGCCTCGGAGATGTTTGCCGGCACGGGCACTATCATCGGTTTGGTTATGAAATTCGCCAGGTGCCGGTATATCATCAGCTGGTGCCATACCAGCCTGTCGCTTTTTTCCAGCGTATCGGTAACCAGCACGGCATCCGCCGGCAGGTCGTTGATGGCTCTCAAGAGCCCGTTGTCTATGGACGAATCAACCTCTACTATCTTGCCCACTTTCTCGTCCTGCGGCAGGTCGCTGACCCTGGTAGCGGGTGAAAACACCACGAAGTCGCACCTCGCCTCCGCCAGTGCCCCCGTTATTTCCCCGCTCTCCTCCAGGTAGACTCCCCAGGGGATGTCCCCGAAAGCCTTGACCATTTTTTGCACGTTTGCCGCTGACAGTCCCACTTTATCCTTGTAAACAAGTATGGCATCGGCTCCGCTGTCGATTTTACCCGTAGTAGCGGTGGCTTTTACTGCCGTCCTGCCGATTATCATCAGCGGCGGAGGGGTCTCTCTTATCTTGGCAGTGTGGAACCCCATCGGTTGAGGTGCTGTCTGGGACATTTTCTTGAGTTTATCTATCGTCCTGCTCATATTCTCCTTTATCGCCGCTAGCAACCATTATAGGCAAATCCTGTTGCCGAATACAACCGGATACGCTTTTTAGTATCTTTTTAATACATTTTTAACAGGTTTTTAATGGCTATTTAACGCCTATGTACTACGATTATATCAAGGAGTTTAAGTCGCGGAGAGATGATATGATTAAGACTGTTATCCGGATTAAGAACGATATGGTCATGGTTTTCGATGAAAACGGTGAAGAAATACCCCGTTACCAGGGATATTATGATGACGTAAAAGACAAAATCATGGCCGATGTCCAGCCGGGCTCCGTATTCAATCACTGGTTCGGCTATTCTCTCAAACCGGCGGTAGTCGGCCTGGACTACTGGTAGTCGCCGTTCTTTACCGGCGCGCTTTTCCTGGAAAAACCTGATTCTTTACCTTTGTTACCGTGCTATTTTTTTAACCTTCTCCAGCCTGTCCATATTGTTAGACGCCTGAATTAAATGATATAATGGAACTTGTGACGCATAAGACTGTCAGCGGAACTCAAGAAGAAAACTCGGCGGACTCTGAAAATCTTGATAAAATCGCCCATGATATCCGTAGTTCGGTAAATATCATCGTCGGTTATACCCAGTTGATGCTTGACCAGACTACCGGAAAAATCAATGCCAGGCAGCGTCGGGCGCTTCAGGATATCCTGAAAAGCAGCACCCGCCTCCACGACCTCACCGATACCGTTATAAGAAGGCTCGATGGCATATCGGAGAAGAAGCCGTAATTTTGGATGCAGCAGATGACTTCTGCTCAAATATCTTAATATAGACTTTTCAACTAGAATAGAAGGATAATTATTCGGACAGCGCAAGTGACTACGAAAATTCTGGTTGTCGATGATGAACCCGCCCAGTTGAGGCTGTTTGACCAGCTTCTTAACGGGCAGGGGTACTCTGTCATGAAGGCTTCCGGCGGCCGCGAAGCCGTGCGCATCGTCCACGAAAGCAGGCCCGACCTTATTTTACTGGATGTCATGATGCCGGAACTGGACGGCTGGCAGACTTGCAGTCTTATTCGCGACCTGTGTGAAGTTCCCATCATCATGCTTACCGGCAAGCGTAACTCCGAGGAAGACATCGTGCACGGTCTGGAATGCGGCGCTGATGAATATCTCGCCAAGCCGGTAGGCAACCGCGAGCTGCTGGCGCGGGTAAAAGCGGCCCTGCGCCGCGCGGAAAAACCCTCTAAAAGTGGAAAGAAAAATGCCCGGTTTTCTGACGACCGCCTCGCTATCGACGTGATGGAGCGTAGGGTCACCATCAAGGGTGAGAAGCTTAAATTGACGCCGCGAGAGTTCCGACTGCTGGCGCTGCTTCTGGAAAACGCCGACCATATTGTATCGCACCAGCAGGTGCTGGAGAATGTCTGGGGCTGGGAATATATCGATGACGTTGATTATGTGAGGATTTATATCTCCCACCTCCGCCAGAAAATCGAGCCCAACCCTTCCGACCCCATGTATATCCTGACCGAGCCCGGTGTAGGCTATTACTTCTGCAGCAAGAGCTAAAAACCCTCGAAATTCCCTTCGCCTTCAATTTCATTAATGTAATGGCGTCCTGTGCGCTTTGCTGTTATTCTTTCAAGCTGGTATAATCCTTGCAGATATTTTCCCGTTGTATAGGTATTACGCACTATGCCGATAAATCTGGATACGATTAGGGGTATGCCGTATTTCTCCGGCCTGGACGATTCCGCCCTCGCCGCGGTAAGCAGGTATTTCTTTGAAAAAAAAGCCGTGCGGGGCGATACCCTTGTTTTTGAAGGAGCCCCGGCTGAAGTGCTTTATTTCGTTGTCGCCGGTGTGGTTAAAGTCTTCAAGACCTCCGCCGACGGCAAGGAGCAGATATTGCATGTCATCCGCCCCGGTGATTCCTTTAATGACGTCCCGGTTCTCGGCGGTATTAACCTGGTCAGCGCCGCGGCGATGAGTGCCGCCGTTCTTAACGGCATTAAGAAAAAAGACCTGGAAGCGCTATCTAAAGAATACCCCCGGATAGCCTTGAATGTTATTAACGTGCTTTCACAGCGCGTGCAGGAGATGATAGAACTGGTTGAAGACCTGTCCTTCCGCAATGTAAGCGGCAGGGTCGCCAAGATACTGCTGGAACATATCGGCACCGGCGGCGGTGAAAATCCACGCTTGACACAGCAGGAGATAGCGGCCATGATCGGCACCGCCCGCGAGATGGTGGGTAGGTCTTTCAGGACCCTTGAGGAAGAGGGCGCTATCAAGATAGAGCGTAACCTTATCGTCATTACCGATAAGGCGGCGCTTAGAAAAATCGCTGGTATTATTGAATGAGAGAAATGTCGCAGACATATTGTCCTCTTGGGTATAAAAATATCAATGTGGAGATTTTTTTTAGATGGTTAGTAACATGCCGGTAATTGATACAGAAAAATGTGATAAGTGTGGTTTGTGTATTAGCATATGTAAATGCGGCATCCTGGTAATGGGAGATGATGGTGTTAAAGCTATTGAATCTGAAGATTGCAGCCGTTGTACTACATGGTGTAATACCTGCGAACTTGTGTGCCCTACCGGGGCGATTACCTGCCCCTTTGAAGTCGTCTTGGAAGATGGCCGCGAGTAGTCTTTAGCCTGCCTTTACTGCTCCTTCTTTCCTTCCTGTTTTTACGTTTGTTATCATATAATTTTCATAATATGTTAATATTGTTCCTTTATATTTAGATAAGACAAAAGTCGCATACATGGATTTGCCTTCGGACTAGAATGAACTTGAACGGTAATCAGGGGAGTGTGTGATGAGAGATAAAACAAAAGATAAAGAAAAGTCACCGGCCAGGTCGACAAAGCTGGACTGTGGTCACTACTGGATAATCGAGGTAGCTAACGGACCCCGCAGCGTTGGCAAGTGTAAATATTGCGGCGAGACCAGGGAGTTCTTTAACGCTTTCCCTACCTACAACCCCTTAAGGAAAAACAGTAATCCGCTTACCTTGCCGAAACTGCCCGATGTTAAAATCGACGAGGAAGGGAAGTCCTGAACCGGCGAGGTAAAATAATGGACGTAAAAATCTACACTACTCCAACTTGTGGCTATTGTCATCAGGCTAAGAGCTTTCTTGATGAACTTGGAGTGTCTTATAAGGAATACGACGTTTCCCGCGACCGTGCTGCTGCCGAGGAGATGGTTAAACTCACCGGCCAGATGGGCGTGCCGGTAATAGTCATCGATAATCAGCCTGTTATCGGCTTCGACCACAACCGTATCCGCGAGCTGCTTGCGTCAGGTAACGGTGCTCAAAAATCGGTCCGTTTCGGACTTAAAATCGCCGATGCCGCTAAAGTAGCCCCGCAAATGGGCGTGGACCCAGCCCCCGGCGCTATTATCGGGGAAGTGGACCCAGGCCTCCTGGGCGAGAAAGCCGGACTTAAGCCTGGAGATATCGTTACCGACCTCAACGGCGGCAGCGTAAAAAGCGCCGCGGACATGGAGAAATTTCTCACCGCGGTAAAACAGGGAAATATAGTAACTATCGGCTTCCTCCGCGACGGCAAGACCAGAAAATCTGAAATTGTAGTATAACCCATATCCGGGAATAATTGATACTAAAAGGGGGCATCGTCCCCCTTTTCTTTTCCCGGTTTTGCATTTTTACCTTTGACCTTTGGAATTTGTTTGTACCTTGTATCTTGCTCTTTACTCCCGTAGCTTCAACCTTCCGTTTGTTGTAAGATATATGTAGTATGGCTGAAAAGGTAAAACGCCTCGTCCTGCTGGGCTCTACCGGCTCTATCGGACGGCAGACGCTGGATATCGTTCGCGCTATGTCCGGGAACTTCAAGGTCGTCGGGCTGGCCGCCGGCGGCAACCTCGCCTTGCTTCATGAACAGGCTAAGGAATTTAACCCGGAATACATCTGCTATGCCGATTCTGGGGCTGCAAACAAAGCTGCGCGTGATAATATCGCTTCTCTCGACTGCCAGTTCCTGCCGCTTGAAGAGATGGCCTCCCATAAAGACGTGGATATCGTCGTTGTCGCTACCTCCGGCCTGGTCGGGCTTGGCGCCGTTCTGGCCGCCGTAAAAGCCGGTAGGACTATCGCTCTTGCCAATAAAGAGTCGCTGGTGGCGGCGGGTTCCATCATCACCGCGGAAGCTAAGAAAAATAAAGCCCGCATCCTCCCTGTGGACAGTGAGCATAGCGCCATCTGGCAGTGCCTCCGCGGCGAAAAACAGCCCCCCCGCCGCATTATCTTAACGGCCTCCGGCGGCCCTTTCCTTGATTACCCGCCGGAACGGATGGAAAGTATCACCGTCGCGCAGGCCCTCGCCCACCCCTCCTGGAAAATGGGTAAAAAGGTCACCGTCGATTCCGCTACCCTGATGAATAAAGGCCTTGAGGTTATCGAGGCCCACTGGCTTTTCAATATCCCCATCGAGGACGTTAAGGTGCTGGTCCACCCGCATAGCATTATCCACTCCATGGTCGAGTTCGCCGACGGCTCGGTTAAAGCGCAGTTGAGCCGCCCGGACATGCGCCTGCCCATCCAGTACGCTTTATCTTATCCCGACCGCCTCCCCAATGATGACCTGCCGCGCCTGGATTGGGATGATTTCTCCGACCTTGAATTCCGGCA
>JAFGHK010000023.1 GCA_016930185.1 Dehalococcoidales bacterium
TACCTTTATCTTATACATCGGGAATTCTCGAAGCGGTTTGATGAAAAGCTGGGGTTTACTAAGAGTAGTTGGAAAAGTTAAAGAGACTGGATTTGAATAAGCTTCATTTTAATGAGCTGGACTAAACAAAGCAGAGCATTATTTCAGTGACCTGCCCCCGGTAATGGTACCGCTATTGGGGGCAGGCCATTGCTGGAGTCAAGCTTATCAAAAAGCCCTGATCACTTTTGCCTCTTTCTCCTATACCACCATGTTTATTTTTGTTTATCCCGGAAGACCTGCCCCGTTTCTTTATCTTTCCAATAAGCCCGCTGCTGGACCGGCCAGTTGAATGATATGGCGCCGGGAACAGGGCAATGAACGACGCAGCAACCGCCGTACCAGCACTCATCGGGATGCAGGATTACCGGTGGTTTGCCTTTTTCCGGGTTGGGGATGAATACGTCTATCTGGCAGACCTCCACACAGCTATTGCAGCCGTTACATAAGTCCTCATTGAAGATTACCGGGTTAGCCGGTGTAACGATATTGGGTAGTGCATATATTTCTTTCTGAGGCATTTACCGTCCTCCTTATTACTTTATTGGTCGCCAGTTTAATCAACCCTGTAAACCCCGGTGTAATCCCGGTTGTTGGCTTCATAGTTGGCTTTCATGTCGCCATAGTAGTCCAGAGTCAGGAAGCCCGCCTTGACCTTGTTGTTTTCCATCTTGATAGTGAGGAACTTGTTCCAATCCGGCGGGTCTATCTGCGGGTAATCTATTCTGAAGAAGTTCAGCACTCGGCTGCTGGCCTGGCGTGCCAGGGAAGCGTGGAAGGTGATCTCCCCATGAGTGAGAAGACACAGGTCCTCGATGCTGCGCATCAACTTGTGGGGATCGAGAGCGGAGAGGCGAGGAACATGAACTTCCTTAATCTCCTTGAGGGCATCAAGTCCCATATTGAGTAGTTGTTCCGTTTTGTACTCACTGCAGAAGTACTGCATAGCACGGGCGATACCGGCGTGCAGTTCTTTCCAGTCGATGCCATCGTCACGCTTGATGGAGGCGTAGATGCGGGCTTTCTCACGCTCAACCTGGTCCCTATCGATTTTGCCTTCGCCTACCTGTTTGGCGTAAGCAGCGGCTTTTCTGCCGGCGTACCTGCCGGTCGAGGCGGCGAAGCTATGGTCGCCGGCGGCGAACATCTGTTGCCCGGCAACGTAAAGACCGTCGAGGTTTGATTTCAGGTCCCAATCGACGGTGAGTCCGCCGCGGCCGGTAGCCCGCCAGTTGGACGGGCCATTTCCTTCGATCACGTTGAAGTTCATGAGCAAATTTTTGGCAGGGTTAAAACCGGCTTTTTCATAAGATTCGGTTATATTTTTGGTGGTAGACTCTTCACCCAGCATGAGGTCCCATGTGACCGAGCGTTCAATGGCCTTCATAGCGGGGAAATCGCCCCAGAAGGGCAGAGCGTACGTGCCATCCTTGATACCCTGGATAATTTTTTCCATACCCTCCGGAGAAGGCCGCATATCGCCGCCATCCGGCCATCCCTGCAGAGGCCAGGGCAGTTTCTTACCGTTATTGTCTACCTGCTGGATATTTTCAAAGCTGGCATCGCTGGCGCCGCCGTACCAGGTGTGTTTGAGCCCGGTACCGATAAAACCCATACCGGTCTGTTCCATGAGGGTAAGCTCAGCGCCGGCGTTCCAGGCCATGGCTATTCCGTCCCCGCATTTGGTCCGCGAGTTGGGAAAGGTGTTGTAGCCGGCTAGTTCGGTATTCAAGAAAAAGAGCGAAGAATTACCAGCAGTAGCCAGAATGGAAGCCTTGGACTTGAACACCATGAACTCGCCGGTACGGTTGTTGAAGCCGGAAGCGCCAATAACGCGGGCTCCTTGGACGCCGCCCTCGGTAAGCAAGCTGGTTACCATGATGCGGTCATAAATTTTAACACCAAGTCGTTCGCATTCTTTCTTCAAGGCAGGCTTGAATGTGGTCCCCCAGACGCGGACAGTTACCTCGGTGGCGTGGTTGGGGCTCATGCGGGGGGAGAACATCAGCTTATCGTCATAGCGGCCTTCTGCTCCGATGTATTCGTCATCGGTGTCCCGGATTTTGCCTCCCATCTGCTCCATTTCCTGCAGGGTGTCCCAGTCCTCGCGGCATTGAATCTGGGTACCGATGCCGTTGGAATAGGCAACCGGGACTGCTTCCGTGGGTGGTTGGCCGGCATGCATCGGATGCTCGACGAGGCGCTTGGCCCAGTCATCGGGGTTAACCTTGGAATGGGGATTGGCCGGACATACACACCAGTGGTCACAGCCTGGACCTCCCGAACCGCTCCGGATGGTATCCGCCTTTTCCACCAGCGCCACGCGCAGACCTGACCTGGCGGCGCTGATAGCCGCCCAACACCCGGAGATGCCCCCGCCGATGACCAGGACATCAGTATCGATTTCCTGTTCCTGGTCATAGCGTATGGGGTACGGCCAGGGCATTGGCTTACCGTATTTTGTCAGTAAAGCCTGGAACTTGGTCATATCACTATACTCCTTTCAATTCGATCTTTTGAATATAGTTCCGTTAAATAATTATTGTCAAATTATTTTGTGAGATTCTCCAAGTATATCTTCTTATCTTTCACATCGTCTCGCTTGACTGCTCTTTGGCGGTGCGAATACTAATGGAGTTTCCGGAAAAAAACACGGATCTCATCGAAGCAACTTTCTTATCCAATTGAGAAAAATTGGTCAGGGACTACTTACTTCGTGGTTGACAAGTCGTAAATGCAAGAATATAATGGCAAAAATTTACATATGAAGATATGAAATGACTACTTACATAATACGTAGAATATTACAGATGATTCTGGTCCTCTTCATAGTAACCATTCTCGTCTTTGTTGCCATGCGCCTGTTGCCAGGCGACCCGATTCTCATGTTCCTCACGCAAGAAAATGCTGAATCCATTACCCAGGAAGAAATCGCCAAGATAAGACATGAACTCGGCCTGGACAGGTCAATGCTTGTACAGTATTTCGACTGGATAGGGCATGTAATAACCGGTGACCTAGGAAAATCAATTATAAATCACTACGATATTGCGGATGAAGTGAAATATAGGATGCCGATTTCTTTACACCTAGGAGCTCTTGCTTTTATGATAAGCATCATAATCGGTATACCCCTTGGCGTCATCGCTGCGATAAGGCGGGCGACCTGGACGGATGACGTACTGACTAGTCTAGGGAATCTGGGTATAACGATTCCTACTTTCTGGCTAGGAATCCTTTTTATATATGCGTTTGGCTTAAAATTGAATCTGTTACCAATATTTGGCTATACCTCACCATTTGAAGACTTCTGGAGGAATAGTCAAGAGATTATCCTACCCGTGTTTTGCCTGGCGGTTCCTGCTATCGCCTCAGCGGTGCGTTTAACCCGTTCCAGTATGCTCGAGGTAATGAGGCAGGATTACGTACGAACCGCCTGGTCTAAAGGATTAAGGGAAAGGCGTGTGGTTATGAAGCACGCTCTTAAAAATGGCCTTATACCTGTTATTACGTTGAAAGGAATCAGCCTCGCGCATATTGTCGGTGGCTCGGTACTTATTGAAACTGTTTTCAGTATACCCGGTATGGGAAGACTGGCTGTAGATGGGCTTTTCGCGCACGACTATTCTGTTGTGCAGGCAACTGTATTGATAGTTGCTGTGGTGGTGCTGGCGAGCAATATGCTGATAGATCTGTCGTATGGCTGGCTCGACCCAAGGATCAGGTACCACTGAAAAAGATGAGGGATAGTTGAACACCACGATTCAAACTACTAACATAATGGAAGTTCCTAATCGAGTCAGCCCCTTGCGGCGCTTCTTTCGAGTGTTTCTAGGGCGCAAGGTAGTCGTGTTTGGGACTCTCGTAATCTTGGGATTTGCTGTATGCGCTGCTTTCTCAGAATGGATCGCCCCATATCCACCCAACTATCAAGATTTCAATGCGATATTGCTTCAGCCTGCACCAGAGCATCTCTTGGGTACGGATTCACTTGGAAGAGACACCTTAAGTCGGATAATTTTCGGATCACGTACGGCCATCATGGTAGGGGTGGTAGCTCTCAGCATTGCAGCAGGAATAGGAATGACATTAGGTATCACCGCTGGCTACTTCGGTGGCATGACATATGCCGTCATTATGAGAATCATTGATGCTTTTATGGCTTTCCCGGCACTTCTCATAGCATTGACTGTTGCTGCCTTGCTCGGTGGAGGAATCCTCAACGTGATGATAGCCCTCGGAATAGGAATGATGCCTGGATTTGCTAGGGTGATGTGTGGCCAAGCCCTTTCAATACGCGAGAACGATTATGTATTGGCGGGGCGATCATTAGGCGGCAGCAACATCCATATAATGTTTCGTCATGTATTGCCTAATTGCTTCCCACCGATGATAGTGATGATGACCATGATGATAGGGACAACTATCTTGGCAGAAGCCGGACTCAGCTTCCTTGGCATCGGTGTAGATCTCGGGGTCGCTACTTGGGGAGGTATGGTCAACGAAGGTTATCCCTACCTCCTTCAAAATCCGATACTCTCTTTTGCACCTGGATTTTCAATCATGGTAGTTGTTTTCGCTTTTAACATGGTAGGTGACGGAATTAGAGATGCTATTGATCCCAGATTGAGAGGTACATTTTAATTAAGTAGGGAATTTAATGACAACTCTTGAACCGAATTGCTTCCATCGGATGATTCGAGAATTATAAATCGAATTTGAATATTAAGGAGAGAATAAATCACACATATTAATAAACTAATGTTGACATGATTGAAAGAGGTGATGCGAAATGAGATAAAGGGTATTTTCCAGCGGTTTTGGATAGAGTGGTGCAATCAGGAGGTTACAATGAAAGGATTAAACATCAAGGTAATCATATTTCTCTTGGTTATCATACTGATGCTGGCAAACGTATTTTCTTGCGGTGATTCAGAGAAATCATCAACCCCCACACAAGCCCCGGGGATACAGACCTCCACCGGACTAACACCGGCACCTACCTCAGCGTCGACAGCAAAAGCGGGGGAGCCACAGTACGGCGGCGTCTTGAAAATCATTAGAAGTAAACCGGCTGCTAATTATGGCTATCCTCCAAAGTCGCCAGGTAGTTACTCGACCGCTCGAGGCTGCTTGGAGACCTTATTCTATTATGACAATAATGGAGAACCTCTACCCTACTTGGCTGAATCTTGGGAGATAGCACCAGACGGGAAGTCCGTAACGATTAATGTTCGAAAAGGGGTCAAGCTTCATGATGGCACTGACCTCAATGCTGAACTTGTTAAATGGAATCTCGACACATATCGCGCCAATGCATCGTCCCTGGGGGAAATTACCGGAATAGATGTTCTCGATGAGCATACGGTCCGGCTCAATCTCTCTCACTTCTCCAATGTGCTGTTATCCACATTGGTTTTCACAGGTGGCGCGATGGTATCTCGAGAGGCCATTGAGCAAAATGGAATAGAATGGGCCTATACGAACCCCATAAGCACCGGCCCATATAAACTCGCTGAATATAAACGGGATACTTCCTTGGAACTGGTGAGGTTCGATGATTATTGGGGAGGTAAGCCCTACCTTGATGGTATCAAATATATTTATATTGCTGATGCCACAACAGCTCTTATGGCCTTTAAGGCTGGCGAAGCTAACATATTAACCGGAGTCTCAGCGAAATACGTGGAAGACCTTAAGGCTTCAGGGTTTGATGTTCGTGCTGTGCCTTCTCTTACCACATGGCTCGCTCCGGATAGCGCAAATCCTGAATCGCCTTTCGCTGACAAAAGAGTCCGTGAAGCGGTGAGTTATGCTATTGATAGAGAAGCTATTGCGGAAGCGATCGGTCTAGGATATCTTAAAGCCGCCTATCAGCTAACGCCTTCAGAACGCCTTGGCCATAATCCTAGCATCACGGGGCGCAAGTACAATCCTGAAAAAGCTAGGGAGCTCCTAAAAGAAGCTGGTTATCCCAACGGATTAACAACCACGATCTGGGCAGGTACTAGTGAGAATAAAGACCTTTTACTTGCCTTTCAACGATATCTGGCTGAAGCGAATATCGATGTCAAGATAGAACTGGTTGACCCGGGTAAATCGATCCAGCTTCGCACAGAGGGTTGGGATGGATTGATGTACGGAGGGATGGGGTGCGACGCTAACATGAACCAGCGTCTGCTTGTCGAATTGGAAACTGGAGGTACCTTTTACGTAGATACGCAAAGGCCTGCAGAGTGGGGGCCTGCAATGACTGAATCGATATCCACCAAGACTCTAGAAGATCGCGAGAAGGCTATTCAAAAGCTAATGCAAATATGTTATGACGATGCTATGGTAATTCCCTTATTCACGACTTACGAGATCGGAGCTTTCGACAAGCATGTCCAAGATTGCGACTTGTATAAAACGCACCACGTAATGTGGAATATTGAAAATGTATGGTTGAGCCCGTAGGAATTGGTGAACCCTAACGACTCGGTATGGCACGGTGAAAAATCTCCAATTTCACCGTGCCATCTTTTTCATGTAAAATATTCGCGTTCCAAATAGGATGTAACACAAATTACATATACCAAAACAACATTGAGTGAATACATGGTCAAAAAAGAAAGAAGCGAATCTTGGGTACCACGCCTACGTATGCGGCATGGTAAACTACTGTCCGCAGCCTACTGCCGGATTAACCAATTACACGAGGTGGCTCGCGTCAACGCAGTCACAAGTTACCAGAATTGTTCATGAACGCAACAAACTTAAAGCGTCGATGAGGATGGTGCAAAATTATTCCGTTATATACCCGCTCTTTATAGCGGGTTCTGGATAAAGACGTTTGATACAATACATGAATGATTTTACTTGAAAAAGAGAAGATATATTGATTTTATACAGGAAACTGATA
>JAFGHK010000024.1 GCA_016930185.1 Dehalococcoidales bacterium
ATGAAATCGATAAGCTGGTGCTCTTTACCGAAGGGAGCGCCATCGAGGAAGCGGACGTGAGGGCGGTGGTCAGCCATGCCCGCGAAGCCAGTATCTTCACCATGGTAGACGCCATCATGGAGTCCAGGGTGGGTATGGCGCAGGAGCTCCTGCAGCAGCTTTTTCAGCAGGGCATGACGCCGGCGCATGTACTGGTGATGCTGGCGCGCCAGGCCAGGATTATCTTCCAGGTCAGGGACATGCGCGACCGCGGCGTCTCGCGGGGCGCCATTCAGAACAAACTTGGCCTGACCAATGATTTTGTCTGGCGCAAGGCCTGGGACCAGGCGGATAAATACTCCCCGGCCCGCCTGAACGAGGTCTATCATAAATTGCTGGAAGCGGATATAGCGGTAAAGACCGGCAAGTACGGCGACCCCGAGCTCGTGCTTGACATACTTGTCGCCGAGCTGGGGCACAGGGGTGCTGTTTCCGCTTGATTATTGTGTAGTAGAAAAGGTTTTTTAGGAGAATAATGCCAGCGAAAAATAAACCTGTTCTCGCTGTGGATATCGGCGGCACTAAAATCATGACCGCCCTCTTTAGCGCGGACGGCAAAATGGAGACTAAAGACGTACGCCCCACCCTGGCCGCCGACGGTGTTGAAGCCGTCGTTGAACGACTTTACCTGGCTGTACAGGATATTTTTAAAAAGAATGATGTTACGCCTTCCCAACTTCAAGCTATCTCCATTGCCTGCGCCGGCGGCATCGACACAGAGGAAGGTATTGTTGTGACGCCTTCGCCCAGCCTCCCCGACTGGTCGGGCCTGCCATTGGCGGATATTATAAAAGAAAAAACTGGTGTTATCACTTATGTTTTGAACGACGCTTCCGCCGCTGCCCTCGCTGAGCAGCGTTACGGGGCAGGGAAGGGTGTTAAAAATCTCGTCCTGATAACGCTGGGGACGGGCATCGGTGGGGGCATCATTATCGATGATAAACTATATCTCGGTGCCGATGGCGGCGCCGGCGAGCTGGGGCACATGACCGTCGAGTCGGACGGCTTGCGCTGTGGCTGCGGTAATACCGGCTGCTTGGAAATGTATGCCTCCGGCCGTGCTGTCGCCAGAGATGCCGTGGCCCGTATGCGCAAAGGAGAGAAATCCAGCCTCGCTGAAAATATAGAAAAACTTGCGGCGGAGATGGTCGGCGTAGCGGCAAAAAAAGGCGATAAGCTGGCGCGGGATGTTATCGACCGGGCGGCTTTTTACCTCGGCGTTGGTCTGGTGAATATCGTTAATATCTTCAATCCGCAGATGATAGTTATCGGCGGCGGCCTGTCTGGACTCGGCGAAATGCTCATCGCGCCGGGACGTAAAATGGTGGCGGAGCGGACGTTTTCCATTAACTCGCGGAATGTTAAAATCGTTAAGGCCAGGCTCGGCAACGAGGCCGGTGTTTACGGCGCCGCGGCTTTTGCTTTTGATAAGAGGAGGATAGTATGAAATTACGTAAAGCGGTTATCACGGCGGCCGGTTGGGGCACACGTTTCCTCCCCGTTACCCGCTCCCAGCCCAAGGAGATGCTCCCCCTGGTGGATAAGCCCCTGATTCATTACTCCGTCGAGGAGGCTATTAAGTCCGGCTTTGAGCAGATAATCATGGTGACTTCCGCCAGCAAGCGCGCTATCGAGGACTATTTTAAGGGCTCGCCGGAGCTGGAAAAATACCTCACCAACAGGGGTGAGACCGACCTCCTGGAGAGGATGGGTGACATATCCGGCATGTCCGACTACTGCTACGTCCTCCAGCGGGAGCAGAAGGGACTGGGTGACGCTGTCCTGACGGTCAAGGTTGTCGTCGGCAACGAGCCTTTCGCCGTGATGCTGCCGGACGACGTTATAGATAGCTCTGTGCCCGGTTTGAAACAGATGCTGGCCGTATATGAGAAATACGGTTGCGGCGTCATCGCCGTAACGCCGGTCGCGGACGAGGATGTCGGACGGTACGGCATCATCGAGCCGCAGAAGGTAGATAAAGGAGTC
Organism: Dehalococcoidales bacterium; assembly: GCA_016930185.1. Classification (GTDB taxonomy): domain Bacteria; phylum Chloroflexota; class Dehalococcoidia; order Dehalococcoidales; family RBG-16-60-22; genus RBG-13-51-18. The sequence continues at coordinate 2,026 of JAFGHK010000024.1, forward strand.
TATGAGGTCCTGGGTCTCGTGGAAAAGCCGGAGCCGTCAAAAGCGCCTTCCCGACTCGCCATCGTGGGCAGGTATATCCTGACCCCCCGCATCTTTGACGTCTTAAAGACCACCCCGCCCGGTAAGAACGGCGAGATTCAGCTCACCGACGCCCTGAACCAGCTCCTTAAGCATGAGAAGCTCTATGCCTGCGATCTCAAGGGCACCCGCTACGACGCCGGCACGCCTCTAGGCTGGCTCAAAGCCAACGTCGACCTTGCCCTCAAGCGTCAGGATATCGCCCCGGAATTTAAAAAATACCTTAAGAGTCTGCTCTAGCTGACTGGTTGTCATCCTGAGCGCAGTGAAGGATCTCGGATGCGGGGTGGCGCTTAACCTCACCCCTTACCCCTCTCCAAACAGAGCATTTTAATAACTCATAGAGTAATTTGTTTGGAGAGGGGTTTTGATTTGGAAGAGGGATTTACGCCCCTCTTAAACACCCTGTATTTCGTTCTCCCTTCCTTGTTTTCCCCTCTCTGACAGCGGAGAGGGGAATTAAAGAGGAAAGGTCGTTACACCCCGTTTCGGGGTATTGACGTCTCCCTTTGAAAAAGGGAGATAAGAGAAGGATTTTGTGCTTCTCATTGACAGCCGCCCGCTTTCCAACTTACAATCATAGGTAAATAATCACCTCTTTTCTGGAGTCCGGCATATGAACAGCGACGAAATACGTTCGGCTTTTTTGGAATATTTTAAGGAAAAAGGGCATAAGGTCATCCCCTCCTCCTCCCTTATCCCAAAAGGCGACCCCACTCTGCTTTTGACCAGCGCCGGCATGGTGCAAATCAAGCCGTATTTCCTGGGAGAAGCAGACCCGCCCAACCCGTGTCTTGCTTCCTGCCAGAAGTGCTTCCGCACTAGCGACATCGAGTCCGTCGGCGACCCCACCCACAACACCTTCTTCGAGATGCTGGGCAATTTCAGCGTCGGCGAATACTTTAAAAAGGAGGCCATCGCCTGGGCGTGGGAGTTCGTTACCGAGCGCATGAAAATCTCCACCGATAAGCTCTGGATAACCATTTACCTTGACGACGACGAGGCCTTTAAATACTGGCGGGAAATAGGTATCCCCGAGTCTAAAATTATAAGGTGCGGCGAGGAGGACAATTTTTGGGGCCCGGCGGGCAGCTCCGGTCCCTGCGGTCCCTGCTCCGAGATTCACTACGACTTCGGTATCGAGCAGGGCTGCGGCAGGCCCGACTGCCAGCCCAACTGCGAGTGCGGCCGTTTTACGGAGCTCTGGAACCTGGTCTTCCCGCAGTATAACCAGGACGAGTCCGGCCAACGCACACCCCTCCCCCGACCCAACATCGATACCGGCATGGGGCTGGAAAGACTAACGGCGGTTATGGCGGGGAAGAAATCCATCTATGAGACCGACCTTTTTATGCCCCTGCTGGATAAAGCCGGCGAACTGGCGGGCAGGAAATACGGCGCTAAGTCTGACGACGATACCTATCTGCGGGTGGTCGCCGAGCACGGCCGCGCCATTGCCTTCCTCATCGCCGACGGTGTCCTGCCGGATAACGAGGGGCGGGGCTATGTCCTGCGGCGTCTCTTAAGACGTGCGGCCCTCTTCGGGCGGCGGCTGGGCCTCGATAAGCCCTTCCTGACTGAAATCGCTAAAGTCGCTATTAAAAAGATGCATCACGTTTACCCTGAACTCAATCAGCGGCAGGAATTTATTATCAAGACCGTCACACTTGAAGAAACCAGGTTTGAAGAAACTTTAAACACTGGATTGGAAATCATTGATGGTTTAGTTAAAAAGCAGGTCGGTAAAAAAGACGCGCAAATCTCCGGCGCTGATGCCTTCAAGCTTTATGACACCTATGGCTTCCCCGTTGAGTTAACTAAGGAAATAGTCGCCCAAAAAGACTTCTCCGTGGACATGGAGGGCTTTGAAAAAGATATGACCAGGCAGCGGGAACGCGCGCGTTCGGCACTCTTAAGATGTAGTGATTGTGGAATGAGATTAAAGGAAAGTGACAAGATATGTCCCAATTGCGGTTCCACTAATAAGACACGTGGTCCTATTGTGTTTGATGTAGAGCTTAAGGATGGCATTAAATTATCCGATTCCGTTAAAACAGAGTTCGTTGGTTATGACTGCCTGGAGCAAGAAGCAAAAATTGTCAAAATCATAATCGACGGCAAAGAAGTCAATGAAATCAAGGCCGGTCAGTCGGCCGGCATTATTTTAGATACCACCCCCTTTTACGGCGAGATGGGCGGCCAGGTCGGCGATACCGGAGAAATCATTGGTAAAAATGGTAAATTCATCGTCACCGACTCCACCCATATCCCGCCGGACATTACTCTGCATCAGGGGGAAATTAAAGAGGGTTCTTTGGCCGTCGGTGAAGCGGCGCGGGCCGTCGTGGACATCGAGCGCCGCCGCGATATCGCCCGCAATCATACCGCCACCCACCTCCTCCAGTCCGCCCTGCGGCAGGTGCTCGGCGACCATATCCAGCAGCGCGGCTCGCTGGTCGCCCCGGAGCACTTGAGGTTCGATTTTTCCCACCTCGCCGCCATGACCCCCGACGAAATTAAGACTGTCCAGCGTATCGTTAATGGTATGGTTCGTCAAAATCTCCCGGTGCAGGATGAGGAGACCGACTATAAAAAGGCCGTGGAGGCTGGCGCTATCGCTATTTTTGATGAAAAGTACGGCGATGTCGTCCGTGTCCTTAAAGTCGGCGAGCCCACTGTCAGTGCCGAGCTCTGCGGCGGCACCCACGTCGCTTACACCGGCGAAATCGGCTATTTCCATATCTTGAGTGAGAGCAGCATCGGTGCCGGAATAAGGCGTATCGAGGCGGTCACGGGTAGGGGGGCGGAGGACTTTATCGACCGGCGGTTTTCTACTTTTGAAGGTGCGGCGCAATTGCTTGAAATAGCGCCGGAAGTTATGCATGACAAGCTATCCTCGATGCTCAATGAGCTTGCCGCGGAAAAGAAGCGCGTCCTCTTTCTGGAGCGTGAACTGGCGAAGCACGAAGCCGCCTCCCTGCTGGAGCGCGCGGAAACTGTTAAAGGCGTTAAAGTGCTGGCGGTCAGGATTTCCTCGGATAACCAGCAGGTCCTTCGCGAGACCGCCGACTACTTGAGGGATAAGCTTAAGAGTGGCATCGTGGTGCTGGGAGCGGTTATCGGCGGTCGGCCTATGTTTATCGCCGCCGTTACGCCCGACCTCGTGGGTAAGGGCTATAACGCCGGGGATATCATCAAGCAGGTCTCCAAGATGACCGGCGGCGGCGGAGGCGGTAAACCCAACTTCGCCCAGGCTGGTGGTAAGGATAAAAACAAGCTGGACGAGGCTCTCCGTCTCGTCAAGAACCTGGTCTAGCTCGGAGGTCAATATCTCAAGAATTTTAGCACTTGATGTCGGCGACGCCCGCATCGGTCTGGCGCTAAGCGATCCCCTCGGTATCATCGCCACCCCGCTGACTATTATCACGCGGCAGGACATTGATGTGGACATCCAGACGATAATCGATGTCGTTACCAAAAATAAAGTCGACCGTATTATCGTGGGACTGCCGTTTTCAATGGACGGTACCCTCGGTGCGCAGGCGGACAAGGTGCGCTCTTTCGCCGGTGATTTATCGCGCCGTGTTGATATACCTCTGGAGTACCGTGATGAGCGCCTTTCCACCGTAGAAGCGAAACGTATGCTTCAGGAGGTCGGAAAGACCAGCCGTACTACCCGTTACGATGCCGCCGCAGCGGCCCTGATTTTGCAGGGCTATCTGGACGATATACGCCCGTCGCAAGAATACCACGAGGACGACATTTCACCGGCGGATTGACGCCTGTATGTTGTCTCCACGCCGTCCTCCTTTCAGGGTTAGCTTTATTGACAAGCGTTAAACCCCACGGGTATCATAGAATTGGAAGTCTGTTTGTTTGCAGACATAAAACGGGAAAGATGACATGGCAGTAAAACGTGATTATTATGAAGTGCTCGGGGTCCCGCGGGATGCCTCTCTTGAGGATATAAAGAAGGCCTTTCGCAAGCTGGCTTTTCAGTATCACCCGGACCGCAATCATGATTCCGGCGCTTCGGATAGATTCAAGGAAGTCAACGAGGCCTATGAAGTCCTCTCGGATTCTGGCAAGCGCGCCAATTACGACCAGTACGGACACGGTGGCGCGGAAAACATATTCGGGCGGGGCTTTGAAGGCTTTGACATGGGCGGTTTCGGCGATATTTTCGAGGCCTTCTTCGGGGGTTCCGGCAGGACCAGCCGCCAGACGGCCCAGCGCGGTGAAGACCTGCGTTACAACCTGAAAATTTCCTTTGAAGAGGCTGCCTTGGGCTGTGAGAAAGAGATAGAAATCACCCGCACGGAAGTCTGTTCCACCTGCCGCGGTACGCGTGCCAAACCGGGAGTTCAGCCTGCCCGCTGCCCATCGTGTAACGGCACCGGGCAAATCCGCCGCGTTCAGCGCAGTCTCTTCGGTCAGTTTATCAACACCGCCGTCTGCAGCGACTGCCATGGCGAGGGTGTGATTATCAAGGATTACTGCCCCGATTGCCGCGGCGCCGGCTATCAAAAGCACAAGCGGCGCATCTCCGTTAAAATACCGGCCGGCATCGATGACGGCAATGGCATCAGGATTACCGGCGAGGGCGAGGCAGGCCATCGAGGCGGCCCGGCGGGCAACCTGTATGTCATGGTCTCCGTCAAGCCCCATGAATACTTGACCCGTGACGGCGATGATGTAATCTATGAGCTGTCGGTCAATATCGCCCAGGCGACCCTCGGCGTCGAGTTACCCGTGCCTACGCTTCATGGCGTCTGCGAGTTGAAAATCCCCTCCGGCAGCCAGTCCGGTAAGGCCTTCCGACTGAAAAATAAAGGCGTCCCCCATCTGCATGGACGGGGCAGCGGCGACCAGTTGGTCGTGCTGCGCGTGGTGACCCCCGAATCACTGAATAAAGAGCAGCGCCGACTTTTTGAAGAGCTTTCGAAGACCCTCGGTAAGGAAAAAACTAAAGGTATTGATTCCTAGCTGTTTATCCACGTCGCCGTTTCTGGTGCCTGAAGAGGGAGAATAAACGCCACCTTCGCCCCGACAGTTCGTGCTTGGCGTTGCCTCCCACGATTACCAGCGCCGCCTGGCTGGGCTCGGCGTTTTCGAACAATACCTGGTAAATTTTCTCCGTAATCGGCATTTCCAGTCCCATCTGCTGCGCGAGATTATACGCCACGAGAGTTGTATTCACGCCCTCCGCTACCTGTTGCATCGATTTCAGGATTTCCTCCAGCGGGCGTCCCTTGGCCAGTTCCACGCCTACATAGTGGTTGCGACTAAGCGGGCTGGCGCAGGTGGTGATGACGTCCCCGAGGCCCGCCAGACCGGAAAGCGTCAGCGGATTGGCTCCCAGCGCCATGCCGAGCGCCGTTATCTCGGTCAGGCCCCGCGTCATGAAGGCGGCTTTGGCATTGTCCCCGTAGCCCAGCCCGTCCGCGATGCCTGCCCCGAGCGCGAGAATGTTTTTCAAAGCCCCGCCCAGCTCCACCCCGATGACGTCCGTATTCGTGAAAACGCAGAAGTTCTTCAAGGTTAGCAGCTTCTGTGCTTTCTTGGCGGTTTTATTGTCTTCCGCTGCCACTACCGAGGCCGCCGGTCGGTCGTTCATAATCTCCCTGGCAAGTTGTGGTCCGGAAAGTACACAGATATTAATGTGGAACCGCGGGTCTATCTCCTCGGCGATGACCTCCGACATTCTTTTATTGCTGCCCACCTCCAGTCCCTTGGAGGCGCTGATGATAATCGTGGTCTTTCCCAGATATTTCGCCGCCCGTGAAATGTTTTCCCGCATCGTTGCCGAAGGCACCGCTAAAATAACGGCGCCGACGCCGTCGAGCGCCTCGTCCATCTTGTGGGTGATAATTATTTCTTTAGGGATAGGTATATCCGGAAAACGGTTTGAGCCGTGTTTCTTAAGCCTGTTGGCTTCACGGAGAGTTCTTGCCCACAGCCTTACTTCGATACCTTTTTTTGATAGCAGTGTGGCAAGTGTTATCCCCCAGCTGGTGGTGCCTATAACAGAAGCTTTTTGCATTTGCGTTGAGCCGTGTCCTGCGGCGTGTTACCGGTAAAATTTATTGGGTATATCGGTGGAAGGGGTGATTTCGGCCTTGGATTTTTCACCGATTTTGCGCTCGGTGCCGTTGAAAAGCCGCAGGATGTTATCGCGGTGCATGATATAAATAAAGATAGAGCCGAACATGGCATAAAGAACGTATTCGAACGACGGGTAGGGCTGCAGGAAGTCTATCTTTGCAACGTAAAACGACATCAGCATAATGAAGGCCGTTATGGCGCCGATGATGGAGCCGAGCGACATGTATTTCGTCCTGAAACCTATGCCGAAAAGGAACATTGCACCGACCAGCGCCGCCGGCCAGTATAAAGCCGCCAGTCCGCCCATGAATGTTGCCACTCCCCGCCCCCCTTTAAACTTGAGGAATATCGACCAGTTGTGTCCGGCGATTGCGGCGAAACCCCCCAGAATCTGGGCGCTTTTGTTCAATGTCAAAACAACCGCTACGGTATCTGTCGTCTCTCTGAAAATCGCTCCTGCTATTAACACTGCCGCTGTACCCTTGGCTATATCTAGAATAAGAGAGACTGCTGCCGCTTTTTTACCGGCTGCCCGCATGACGTTGGTCATGCCTATTTTGCCGCTGCCTACATCCCTGATATCGGTCCTGGCGAACCTCTTGCTGATAATCAGACCGAAGGGTATCGACCCCAGCAGGTAGCCGATGACGACTACGCCGATAAACATCAGCGCCGTCATGCCTTACCCCTTGTCTTAAATTTCATGCGGAGCGGCGTGCCGGTAAAGCCGAATGCTTCGCGCAGCCGGTTCTCAAGGAAGCGCCGGTAAGAAAAATGCACCATCCTGGCGTCGTTGGTAAAGAAAACGAAGGTCGGAGGGTTTGCCTCCGCCTGTGTGGTATAGAATATCTTTAATTGTTTACCGTGACTGGTCGGCCGGTTATGAGCGGCGACCGCTTGCTGTACGACGTCATTGACTGCGGCCGTAGGCAGTCTCTTTAGCCTCTCCCTGTATATCTGGCTTACTTGAGGCATGATTTTCTCAACTCCCTGCCCTGTCTTAGCCGAAGTATATAATATTGGCGCGTAAGAGGCAAATCTAAACGATTCTTTTATGGCTTTGTTCCACTCGGCTAGATTCTTATTTTCTACCAGGTCCCACTTATTGACTATTATTATAATGCCCCTGGCTGCCTCTTGTATATAGCCTGCAATATGCGTGTCCTGACTTGTTACCAGCTCGGTGGCGTCCAGCACAAGGAGGACGATATCGGCGCGGTCGATGGCTCTGAAAGTCCGCAGGACGCTGTACCGCTCAACCCCGGCTTTTACCTTCCCGCGACGCCTGATTCCGGCCGTATCAATAATTACCACATTCTGCCCTTTGAAGTCAAACACCGTGTCCACCGCGTCGCGGGTGGTGCCGGGCATTTCATCTACGATTACGCGCTCTTCGCCGGTGAGGGCGTTCAGGAGCATGGACTTGCCCACGTTCGGCCTCCCCACGATGGCTATTTTAATACTTTCGTCCTTAACTTTAGTAATAGCCTCCTGTGCCGGCAAAAGACTCACGATTTTATCAAGCAGTTCCGTTATGCCTCGACCGTGGTGGGCGCTAACTGCCAGCGGGTCGCCCAGCCCCAGCTGGTGAAACTCCAGGGCTTCCATCTCCCGCTTCTGGTTATCGGCTTTATTGGCCGCCACCAGCACCGGCTTGCCGGAACGCCGCAGCACGTCGGCGATTTCCATGTCCGCCGGCATCACCCCGTTTATGGCGTCCACCACGCAGACTATAACGTCGGCATGGCTGATGGCGCTTTCCACCTGCGCCTTTACCCCGCGGCTTATGGAGGAGTTAGGCTTTATCTCCAGTCCCCCGGTGTCAATCAGCGTGAATTCTGCCCCCATCCACGCCACCTCAGCCGTATTGCGGTCGCGCGTGGTGCCCGGCAGGTCCTCGGTGATGGCCGCCGGCCGCTTCACGATGCGGTTCAGGAGGGTGGATTTACCTGTGTTGGGACGTCCGACGATAGCGACGATGGGTTTGGTCATATCTGTTTTCTTAAACCAGTAGCATTATAGTAAAGATTTAAGCTGTTGACGGAACGTTTGCGTTAAAACTCTGGTTCTAATTCCTTTAAATTATTTATTTACGAAAGTTATTTGGTATAATTGACTTCATTACGTTCTCTTATTGTCCTCTCCCACGTGTGGGAGAGGATTAAGGTGAGGGGGATTTTAGCTCATTTATCGCCTGAAATCCGGCAGCAGTATTTCCGAACCTCCCAGTATATCCGCCAGTATTGCCTTCTGGGCGTGCATTCGGTTTTCCGCCTGGTCGAAGACCACCGACTGCGGGCAGTAGATGAGGTTCTCGGCTACTTCCTCGCCGTGGTGCGCGGGCAGCGGGTGCATCAGTATGGCGTCCGGCTTGGCTAGTGCCAGCAGCTTGCTGTCCACCTGGTATCCGGTAAACGCCTTGCGCCGCTGTTTTGCCTCTGCCTCCTGTCCCATACTCGTCCAGACATCCGTATAAACGATATCCGCACTGGCTATCGCCTGTCGCGGGTCTTCGGTGCAAAGTATCGTCGTCTGGTTGTCCGCGGCGTACTGCTGCGCTGTCTTAAGTAACTCATCTTTAACGCGGTAGCCTTTGGGGGAAGCGATTCGGAAGTCTATCCCGCATAGCCCCGCCGCCAGCATCAGGCTGTGTGCCGTGTTATTGCCGTCCCCGATATAGGCTAAGGTCAGTTCATCCAGCGTTTCCTTGTGCTCATATATGGTCAAAATATCCGCGATTGCCTGGCACGGGTGCTCCAGGTCGGATAGCGCGTTAATCACCGGTATATCGGCGTTGTTGGCGAATATCTCTAAAGTCTCCTGGGCGAAGGTGCGTATAGCAACGACGCTGGCGTATCGACTTAACACACGGGCGGCGTCGGGTATCGATTCGCGCTTGCCCAGCTGCACTTCCTCCGGAGATAAATAAAGGCTCTGCCCGCCCATCTGCCGCATGGCCACTTCGAAGCTGACCCTCGTCCGCAGTGAAGGCTTCTCGAACAGCAGCACCAGTATCTTGCCGCTTAACAGCGAGCTCCAGCCCTCTTCTTTCATCGTCACGGCTCTGTTTATCATCGCCCGGATGCTTTCGGACGTCAGGTCGGATATAGATAGAAAATCTTTACTCTTCAAGCTTGCCTCCTGTATGCAACAAGTATATCATGAAAGACATGATATTCAATAGTGCCTTATCTATAAATGGGGAGTTTAAGAGGGGTTCAAACCCCTCTTAAAAACTAAACCCCCTCTCCAAATAAATAGGTCATCGGTTTATTCGGATGCTCCATTTGGAGAGGGGGCAAGGGGGTGAGGTAAAAACAAAATAACTTCCTTGACACCTGAAAGAATTATTCATTAATATTCCATTAGTCGGGAGGTGATTATGTCTGAAACTGAAAAGTTTACTGTATCCGGCAAAGACGTGCTGGAAAAGGTCAAGCAGCTTATCCGGGAGGGAAATATCCGGCGGGTGCGCCTTATCCATGAAGGCAAGACCATTATCGACATCCCGCTTACCATCGGCGCGACGGCATCAATGATTACCATCTTGGCGGCGCCGCTACTGGCCGCTATCGGCGCTTTTGCCGCCCTCGTCACCGAGTGCACCATCGAAGTTGAAAAGGTGGAGGAGAAACGTTAGTTTTACCCACATCCCGGCGCAGGCCGGGATCTAGAGAAAGCTGGAGGAATTATGCCCCAACTGGTCAAAGGTGGGAAGTTTGTCTATGGCCTGTCACGTATCAACCCGGATGGAATTATCGTTATTCCACCCGTGGCGATGGATGAATATGGTTGCAGGGAAGGTGATAGAGTTATAGGTATAAGCGGGAGTCGGAAATCCGGTGGTCTTGGGTTAACAAAAAAGAGCCTTCTGGAAAAATCGGCATTGAACGTCTTTATCAGGGAGTTGCCGGGGCTTTTAAATTTTACGATACCTGAAGGAGAAATAATCGCCAGCAAGGGAAGGTTGTTCTGCTGGACGTTGGTCAGAAGTGGTGGATGTGTCTGTATTCCTCTGCCTGCACTTTCCGGATATGGCTTGGAGGCGGGAAACTTGCTTGTGGTTGCGAGGGGTAGCTATCTTTCTATCGCTTTTGTTGCCCGTGGTCCTATTTTTAAGGAAGCCTTGAGACATCCGGAATTGGAGATATTCGGAGAATAAATGCCGGAAATTATCTTAATCAGGCACGGCGAGACCCAGTACAACGCTAAAGAGACCTTCCGCGGCCGGGCGGACGTGCCTCTTAATGAGAACGGACTTGAGCAGGCGCAACTCTTAAGTGAGTATCTTACCGACGATAAAATCGACGTCGTTTATTCCAGTCCCCTCAAGCGCGCCGTTAAGACCGCCGAAATTATAGCCGCCCCCCACCGCCTCAAGGTAAACGTCGTTGAAAACCTAAATGATATCGACTGCGGTCAGTGGCAGGGCTTGACGCTTGAGGAAGTACAGGAAAAGTACGAGGAAATTTACCAGGACTGGCTGGACACGCCGGAGCAGGTGCGACTCCCCGGCGGTGAAAGCCTGGAGGACGTAAGAAGCCGCGTCTTACCCTTCGTACAGGACGCTGTCATGCGCTACGGCGAGGGCAAAATCGTGTTTGTTTCCCACCGCGTCGTGAACAAGGTGCTTATCTGCGCCCTGCTTAGACTTGATAATTCCTCTTTCTGGAGCTTCAAAATGGACACCGCCGCTATCACCCGCTTCACCTTCGACGGCAATCGGGTCGTCCTAACCTCCCACAACGACACCTCGTATTTAAAGCCCCTTAACCAGCCTCCCCGCAACGATTTTTAAGAGTTCCCCCTTTTTACATATTTGTAGGTGATACCCAGTCCTACTCCCTCTTGTCTCATTTGAATTTTGTTTGGTGCTTGTATCTTGTATCTTGGTTATTTCTTCTACCCCTTTCTGCTATAATTAACTCATGGAAAAACCGCTCCTCGTTCTCTTCGACGGCAACGCTATCGTCCACCGGGCTTACCATGCCTTCGGCCCCACCAGGTACCGCCCCGGCACGTCACTGACCGTCTCTAAGACCGGCGAGGTCGTCAGTGCCGTTTACGGCTTTGCCCTGATGTTGCTCAAGGTCCTTAGCGAGCTCAAGCCCACCCACATCGCCATCGCCTTCGATAAAGCCGGCCCCACCTTCCGCCACGAGATGTTTGACCAGTACAAGGCGCAGCGTCCCCCCGCCCCCGACGAGCTTATAAATCAGTTCGGGCGGGTCAGGCAAGTGGTGGAGGCTTTCAACATCCCCGTCTTCGAGTTAGATAAATATGAGGCCGACGACGTCCTCGGCACCTTGAGCAAGCAGGCGACTGAAAAAGACGTTGATACCGTTATCGTAACCGGTGACGCCGATACCATGCAGCTCGTGTCCCCCCGCGTAAAGGTGCTTTATCCCAGGGCGGGCAGGGCGTTCAGCGATACCGCTCTTTTCGACGCGGCGATGGTCAAAGAAAAGTTCGGCGTCGGTCCCGAGCGCGTGGCCGACTACAAGGCGATGGTCGGCGACCCCTCCGATAATATCCCCGGCATCCCCGGCATCGGCGGGAAGACCGCCGTCAAGCTCATCGAGCAGTTCGGCAGCGTCGAGGATATCTACAAGCACCTTGATGAGGTCACGCCGCCCAAGCTGCGGGAAAAACTTAAGGAAAACGAGTCCGCCGCCATGCAGAGCAAGGAGCTGGCAACCATCGTCACGGAAACGCCCGTTACCCTGGACCTTGACGACTGCCGGGCGGGCAAGTTCGACCGACGGCAGGCTGTGGAGCTGTTCCGCGAGCTTGAGTTTAACAGTCTCCTCCCCAAGCTGCCGGTCTCTGATAACGATTCCGCCCCTCTGACGGAAATAACACGCGCCCCCGCCCCTCCCTGCGAGTATTGCGTGGTCGCCTCCACAAAGGAGCTTGATGAACTTGCCAATAAGCTCTCTGAAGCCGGGTCTTTCGCTTTTGATACGGAGACCACCGGCCTCAACCCCATGACGGCGCAAATTGTCGGCATTTCCCTGGCTGTGGAACAGGCCAAAGCCTATTACATACCCGTTGGCCATACCGTTCTTGATACGATTACCCAGCTTCCTCTGGAGCAAGTTATTGAGCAACTTCGCCCCATATTTGAAGACACAAAAATATCCAAGATAGCCCATAACGCCAAGTTCGATATGAATGTACTGGCGGAATGCGGTATCACGGTTGCCGGACTTACCACCGATACCATGATTGCCGCCCACCTGCTGGGAGAAAAGGCTATCGGACTTAAAAACTTGGCTTTAAATAAACTTGGCGTAGAAATGACCCCCATTGATACCCTTATCGGCAGAGGGGCAAAGCAGATTTCCATGGCGGAGGTGGATATTCAAAGGGCCGCCGATTACGCCGCTGCAGATGCCGATATGACCCTGCGTCTCGCGTCCCTGTTCGACGAAGAACTTAAAAAACAGGGGCTGGTGAAGCTCTATCAGGACGTCGAGATGCCCCTCGTCCCCGTCCTCCTTGAGATGGAACGTAACGGCGTGGCTGTAGATAAGGCTGTTCTTGAGAAGATGTCCCGCAGTCTCGGCGGGCAGGTCGCCGAACTTGAGAAAAAGATATTCGTTGAGACCAAGCACGAGTTCAATATCAATTCCCCCCAGCAGCTCGGCAAGGTGCTCTTCGACGAGATGCAGCTCCCCAACGAGCGCCGGGGCAAGAGCCGTTACTCCACCGAGGCCTCCGTCCTTGAAGCGCTGGTGCCGGTGCACCCCGTGGCGGGCTATATCCTGGAATACCGCCAGCTTACCAAGATGAAGTCCACCTATGTCGATGCCCTGCCGGCGCTTGTCAACCCCAGGACGGGCCGGATTCATACCAGCTTTAACCAGACCCGCACCTCCACGGGGCGTCTTTCTTCTTCCGACCCCAATATGCAGAACATACCGGTGCGTGGGGAGCTGGGGGGACAGGTGCGTCAGGCTTTCATCGCCCCCAGAGGTTCCAGCCTGCTCGGCGGCGACTATTCCCAGATCGACCTCCGTGCCCTGGCCCACCTTTCAAAGGACGAGGGACTTGTCCGCGCCTTCCGCAGCGACGAGGATATTCACTCGGCTACGGCTTCCCAGCTTTTCGGCGTGGCTAAAGACAAGGTCACCAAAGACATGCGGCGCTTTGCCAAGACGGTCAATTTCGGCGTCATCTACGGCATGAGCGACTACGGACTGGAACAGGCTACCGAGCTTTCCCGCGAGCAAGCTGGTAAATTCATCAAGGCCTATTTTGAAAAATACCCCGGTATCACGAAATACCTCGACGAGACCAGGGAAAA
>JAFGHK010000025.1 GCA_016930185.1 Dehalococcoidales bacterium
ATCGACTTTTCATCACCTACCGCCATGTAAGCCTGGTTGGTATTATAGCCATCTTCCTTATACATCTCGATAACCTTGGCAATCTGCTTTTCCAGGTACTGTCCGTAGGTGTACTGCTCGCCTTTTTTCTTGTGCGCTGTCATCAGGTAAGGCAGATAGTCCTCAATGTACTCCATGGTACTGGGCGGAGGCACGCCCTGCGGCACATCCGGTACCAGCGGCCGCGTGCCCGGATAAACTACCTGTACGACGGCCAAGTCCAGCTCTTTACGCCTCTGGCCAGCGTAACTACCCCTGTCGATTTTATATTCACGCCCCTTTTCCAGGGTCTCGTTCAGACAAAGGAACCATGCCTCGGAAAGGTCACGTGCTTCTATAACTGAAATTTTCACTATATACCTTCAGACTACTTATTGCCCTTGACCAGTGAGAAGAACCTGTCCTGGTACTCCTCGAAGACGCCCCAGCGGTTCAACTCCTGCTCCAGCTCGTAAGTCCTTATCTCGCCACGCAAGGCCTGCTTGAACATCTCCTCGATGGTTTGCCTCACTCCCACCGGTATCCCGCCCTGGCTGGCGCCAAACATCCCCATCGACCCCATTTGCGCCACATTGTTATGCACAGACCGACTGGTGATTTCATAGATAAACTTCAACAGCGAGACATCCCAGAGGTCATCCTGCCCCTTGATAATCGTCGCCAGCGGGTCGTCTTTCTCATCGATTTCGGTATTCAGCTTTTCAATTACCGCCGGCAGTTTATCCGATACTATATTAAGACCTTTAGACTCATTCTTATAGGTATAAAAGAGGCCGGGGGCGTTGGGGCCTTGCATCATCATCAGTTTCTGGAAATACTGCCGCGCGTCATAGCTGAATCCCTCGAGATGCGTCAGGTAATAAGGCGTCACGATTTTCGGTCGCTCGGCAATTACCCTGCCCTCTCTGATTACCGTTTCGTTGGTGCCATCGGATATCTCGGAGTAGGTCGGCTCCGTGAGCAGGTAATAATATATATTGGTCACCCCGAAGGTGGCCAGATGCTGCCGGGGGTACCGGACTATCTCCGTATGACGGGCTGCATATTCGATTCTTTCGCTTTCAGAATCCATTTTTTACTTAATTGACGCCAGTTCCTTCTTATATTCCTCCAGAAGGTTCAGGTACTGCCCTTCCAGCTGTGCCTGCATTCTCTGCCATTCGTCCTGAAACTGGGGCTGTTGTTCCACGTCTATATTTAACTTGGCATCCACGCCGGTCTGCTTCCTGACAGCCTCCTGGAGTTTAGCCTCAAATTCGGCCTTCAACGATTCATACGCCTGCTTCTTTTGCTTGGCGCCCTCCTGTGTGTAATGGTCGAAGACCTGCCGTATCTTACTGAACACGTTCTCCACAGCAACTTGATCGTTTTTCAGGCTTTTTATCCCATCCATGGCTTTTTTATCGATACGCCGGGTGGCATCGTTGCGGGGCAAACTTATATTGCGTAACAGGATATTATTAACGCCGGCGACAATAACCTGCCTGGCTTTTTCATCGTATTTCTGTAATTCATTTACCAGATTAACGCTTTCTTTTAGATAAACGGCAGCCAGTTTTTCTCCCACCGGCCCGTATTTCCACTTGAGTCGCTCCTCTTCCGTGGGCTCACCGATTTGCGCCAGTTTTTCCCTGGCTATTTCCGCCGCGGTCTTTATTTCACCCATATCAGGACCTCCGGTATGTCAAAAATACTTTAAGTCTCAATAAATATTATACTACAACACAGATACTTGATGAAGATACCAGATTTGCTCTTCCAGAAAATGAAAAGAGGAGTATATTCGACCACACTCCTCTTTAAGCTCAATAAAACTACAGGGCAATCACTATTTTCCCTGCTTTATCAACCACCACTCAAGACCGTCGGCCAGCGCCAGCCAGCTTGCCTCGATGATATTGGTGGAGCCGCCGACGGTACGCCACCCATTGACGCCGTCGGAGGACTCGATAAGCACGCGCACCTGACTTTCCGTGCCCGTACTTTCTTCAAGAATACGCACTTTATAGTCCACCAGCTTTACCTTTTTCAGGCTGGGATAGAACTTAAGAAGCGCCTTGCGCAGGGCAAGGTCGAGGGCGTTAACCGGACCGTCACCCTCCGCCGCCTCGTGGATTATTTCACCATCCACCTTTACCTTAACCATAGCTTCTGAAAGCATTGCCTCCACAGACCTGCGTGTGGAAGGGCGCCGCCGACTCTCCACCACCACCATGAAGTCCACCAGTTCAAAGGGTGGTTTGTAATCAGTCCTGGCTTTATGCAGCAGCAGCTCAAAGGACGCCTCAGCGTTGTCATACTGAAAACCCTGGCTTTCCAGCTGCTTGATACGCTCCAGCAGGCTCTTCACTTCTTTATCAGCGCCGGAGAGGTCGATGCCAAGCTCTTTAGCCTTGGCGATGACGTTGCGCTTGCCGGACTGGTCGGAGACAACCGTACGCTGCTTATTACCCACCTTAGACGGGTCGATATGCTGGTAGGCTTCCGGCCACTTGGTCATGCCGTCCATATGATAGCCGGCTTTATGACTGAAAGCGCTGGAGCCGATATAAGGCGCAAAGGGGTCGGGGGCTATATTAGCCAGTTCGCTGATGTAATGGGACACCTCCGTCAGCGACTCTAGCTGGGCGTCGGAAATGCAGTCTATGCCCATTTTTAGCTTTAGCGCCGGTATGATAGCACAGAGGTCGGCGTTGCCGCAGCGCTCGCCGAGTCCGTTTATCGTTCCCTGCACATGAGTTGCCCCGGCTACGACCGCCGCCAATGTGTTAGCCACCGCCAGGCCGCCGTCATTATGGCAGTGAATACCCAGCGGGACTTTAGTTACCTTTGCGGCAGCCTTAACCGCCTTGGTGACCTCATCGGGCAAAGCGCCTCCGTTGGTGTCGCAGAGCACCAGGCAATCGACCCCGCTCTGCGCTGCTACCTCCAAAGATTTCAGCGAATATTCAGGATTGTGTTTAAAGCCGTCGAAGTAGTGCTCGACGTCCCAGAAGACCTTCATGCCGTGCGACTTAAGATATTTAATGGAATCGGCAATCATCTTGAGGTTCTCGTCAAGCGTGGTC
>JAFGHK010000026.1 GCA_016930185.1 Dehalococcoidales bacterium
TAACTCCGTTGAAATCCAGTCCGGCGAAAACAAAATCGTGCTGGAGGTCCAGGACCATCTCGGCAATAACTGGGTCAGGTGCCTCTCGCTCTCGCCTACTGACGGACTTGAACGCGGCGCTGAAGCGGTCGATACCGGCTCGGCGCTCAAGGTACCGGTCGGCAAGGCCACGCTGGGCCGCCTGTTCGACGTCATGGGCACGCCTCTGGACAACCTCGGCGAGGTCAAGGCTGACGATAACTGGCCCATCCACCGCCCAGCCCCCTCCTTCGAGGAGCAGGAGACCTCCACCCAGGTGCTGGAAACCGGGCTTAAGGTCATCGACCTTATCGTGCCGTTTACCCGCGGTGGGAAAATCGGGGCTTACGGAGGGGCAGGCGTCGGCAAGACCATCATCATCCAGGAGCTTATCCGCAACATCGCCACCGTTCACGGCGGTTTCTCCGTCTTCACCGGCATCGGCGAGCGCTCCCGCGAGGGCAACGACCTCTGGCGTGAGATGAAGGAGTCCGGCGTCATCGATAAGACCGTCATGGTCTTTGGCCAGATGAACGAGCCGCCCGGCGTGCGTTTACGCGTGGGTCTTACCGGCCTCACTATGGCGGAATATTTCCGCGATGTCGGCGGGCAGGACGTCCTGCTCTTTATCGATAATATCTACCGCTATACCCTGGCCGGCATGGAGGTCTCGGCTCTGCTGGGCCGTATGCCCTCGGCCGTAGGCTACCAGCCCACACTGGCCACGGAGATGGGCGAGCTTCAGGAGCGCATCACCTCCACCAAGAAGGGCTCGATTACCTCCTTCCAGGCCATTTACGTGCCCGCTGACGACTACACCGACCCCGGTGTCGCCACCACTTTCGGTCACCTGGATGCCGTCGTCGCTCTGGAGCGCTCTATCGCCGAGCAGGGCTTGTACCCCGCCGTCGACCCCCTTACCTCCACTTCGCGTATTCTTAGCCCCGATATCGTCGGCGAGGAGCATTACAACGTCGCCCGTGAGGTGCAGCGTGTCCTCCAGCGCTACAAGGACCTGCAGGATATCATCGCCATCCTCGGCATCGAGGAGCTTAGCGAGGAGGACAGGCAGGCGGTCTCCCGCGCCCGCCGTATCCAGCGTTTCCTTTCCCAGCCCATGTTCGTCAGCGAGGTCTTTACCGGCCGACCCGGCAAGTACGTGAAAGTCGAGGATACCGTCCGCGGTTTTAAGGAAATCCTTGAGGGCAAGTATGACGACCTGCCGGAGCAGGCTTTCTATATGGTCGGCGGCATTGAAGAGGTAGCGGAGGCGGCTAAGTCTTTAGGAGAAGAGGCTAATGCCTAATTTTAAGATTGATATCGTTACCGCCGAGCGCATCGTTTACTCGGAGGAAGTGGATGGCGTCGTCGCCCCCGGTGTTGAGGGCCAGCTGGGCATACTGCCCCACCACGCCCCCCTGATGACCATCCTCCAGGCCGGCGAGCTGGTGGTGCGTAAGGGTGGGGATGAGGAAACGATGGCTATCTCCGGCGGCTTCTTGGAGGTGCGGCCCGACCATGTGATTGTGCTGGCTGACCAGGCCGAGCGCGCCGAGGAAATCGATGCCTCCCGTGCCGAAGCCGCCCGCAAGCGCGCCGAGGAACGACTTAAGGACAAGCAGGCCACCGGTCTTGATGCTACCCGGGCGGAAGCGGCTTTGCGCCGCGCCCTCGTAAGGCTATCCGTAGCCGAAAAAATAAAGCGCCGCCGCAAACTCTAGCCACCACCCCTTCACCCCCCGCCTAGTCGAGGGGTCATTCCTGAATTGGTTGGGAATCCAGATATTTATGTCCTCTCCCCTTGCTTGCCCTCCGTAGCTTCTGCGTAGGAGGGTGGGAGAGGAATAAGGTGAGGGGGAAACCTTTGTCTCCCTTGTTTTAGTTTGTCCCGAGTACAATCGAGGAATTATTCCCAGGGCTTTTTCCCCGTCTGTTTCTCCCTTGAAACGCAGGGACTTGATATTCTAAGGAACTTGGCCGGCTTGCCGCAAAAGAAGTTATACATGAACTTTACCGGTGGTTTCAGCCAGCCGGCATTTTTCCTGGCATTCACGCAAATCGGACAGATGGAGTCGCAGAACTTGCCCATACCCGTTACAGTTACACCACTACTCATAACAGCCTCCATGTTTCATTTGTCACCAAGTATACACTTTATCGGAGTATAATCAAAGCTCGCGGCTTTCTTGCGAAAAAGAGGTTTCCCCCACCACTTTACCCCCACCTGCCTCTCATCTCATTTTGGGGTATTGACGTCCCTCCTTCGTAAGCAGGGATAAGAGGGAGAATTTTTACCAGTCTCCCACTTTGAAAAAGAGCCTGTCCTTAGCTTGCCGAAGGA
Organism: Dehalococcoidales bacterium; assembly: GCA_016930185.1. Classification (GTDB taxonomy): domain Bacteria; phylum Chloroflexota; class Dehalococcoidia; order Dehalococcoidales; family RBG-16-60-22; genus RBG-13-51-18. Next base: position 2,360 of record JAFGHK010000026.1, read on the forward strand.
AGGTAACTGAATGGGCTGAAAAATTACGTAATCAGCGTGAGTTGAGTATAGTGAATGACTATGGGTGAGGTGTTATGGCTAAAATTATAATAGTATTTTTGGTTGACCCGTAATACCAAAACACCCTGTAAGCTGCTGGTGTCTTCTGTTGCGCATATGACTCAAATACCTTTTCCCCTTTCGGCTCCTTCAAAGTCATATAGCGATGCGAATGAAGGCTATTGTGAAAGGGGTTTTGGGCTAAAGTTTTAATGGTCTTCTTAACGGCGTTATATCGTGTTTTGTCTGATGGGTTAGATTTAAGCGAATGGAAAGTGTCTCTAGCTTTATCCGTCCATCTTAAATCAAACAAAATACTTAATCCTATAAGGATTTAAGGTCGACTTTCGATATCTTGCCTTTGGCGGCATCGGAAAGGCCTTGCCGGACTAAATCTAAAGCTTCGTGATTCTTAAAAAGCCATGCCTCGGAAGCAGGAACGCTTATTTGTGGGTCTAGGAGAATTTGCCCTAAGCTGTTGCTATAGATGTGAAACGTTATATCTTCGCCAACCAATTCTTTAGGTAAGACCACCCGTTTTTTGTTGTCAGGTTTAACACCTTTAGAGATCCTGACAAAATTTTCAGTATTAAATGATATTGCCATATATCTTCCTATCTATCTTTTATTATAGATGTATGTATGATGTACGTATATATTATACCATTGTGGGATATAATGTCAAGTGGGAAATCCCCACTTTTCTGATAATTTCAACCACCATAATTCGCTCTATAAATCATGTAATTTCGTAGATTTTCCCCCTCTCTGCCAATAAAAATCCGTCTCTTCCGATTTACCCTCTCCCTTGATGGGAGAGCGAAGTCGAAGGGGTGAGGGTGAACTAAACCGGAGAGGGGGAACTAAAGGGGAAAGGTCTCACACCTTACCCCTTCACCCCCCACCCGCTCATCCTGAGCCTGTCGAAGGACTCCCACTTTTAAAAAGGGGGATTAAGGGGGATTTTAATTGCTTCTTTATCCCCCAAAAGTAGGAGTGGTGGGAAAAACTAAAAACTAGATTGGGCTTAGGGGATATTTAAAGATTCACCTATTGTGATAATATTTTCATCAAGCAATTTCTCTTGAATATTTTTCAATGATTTACCTTTTGACATAAGTTCTGAAAATATAATTAATGATTTTCTCAGATAGTTTTGGGTTTTTGGGACTATTTCGTTTAGTTTTATCCTTGATGGTGGATTATTGCCGTGTACAATTTTACTCCTAAAGTCATACGCTTTCTTCATATTATCAAAAACAATTTTTCTGTGATCTTTTCTTTTCCTCAATAAAAACGCGGTTCTCATAGCTAGTTTGTAGGTGAGTTCTTTGTTATCTCCTATATATAAGGATTCAAAAGCTATCATTTGGTCAATTAATCTATTTTCGATATCACCATGATATGAAGAATGAAACCGCCCAAGTGATATATCAATTTTGTCGAGGATATTTAATTTTCGCCAATTGCGTACTTTTTTATATAAATCTACTAAATCACATACTTGGTGGTTTTCTATTTTATATTTAGGTTTTTCCTCAAAAAATAGAATATTTGAAACTGGAGTCCAGATTGTAGTTCCACCTACAGACCATTCAGAATTCTGTAATGCGCCAGATGTTAATAGTCCTGCAACAATTCTGCCTTCTTTGTACAGTCTTAAAGTAGTAATTAAGTCAATCAATTTATACTTTGCTTTATCCTCAACCTCAACAGCGTGTGAAAAAGATTTTATAATATTCAAGTGAGTTGTATTATTAGGGGCATTCTTAATAGCAATTGCCCACTTTGTTTCACTAAGTATTGTCGGTAGATCATGTGGATATCTATTGTGAAGATAGTCAATTAGTTCTTTCGGCGTTTTTATTATTTGCACTTGTTCAGGCAGTTGTATTTGATCGCCATCATACTCAAAAAAGTATATCGGGCATAGGTAGTAACTATCCATTCCCCTTCACACCTCCATCAAATCAAACCCGCTCGCCTTGTCCGGCAGCCGCCGGGCTTGTGTCCCCGTTATCTCGTAAATAATCGCCTCCCCCACCAGCCACGTCTTCACCCCCGGCCGCAGGCACCCCGTCAAAACCTTGTACCCTCGCCCCAGCGACGCGTGGATGTGCAGTACCGGCTTGCCCTCTTTGTCCGGCGCTATGATGCCCGCGCCTACCACCTCGTGCGCCCCCTCCACCGGCACCAGGACGGGGTCGGGCGGCATTTCTTCGGTCTTACGCGGACCGGATACTATCTGCCCTCCCGCGATTCCCCCTATCAAAACCACGTGCGCCACCTTGATGCCCTTCTCTCCCGCAAATTTCTCTATTACCTCCGGCACGACGTCCCCGTCCTCCAGCCGCAGTACGAATACTCTGCCTATCTTACCTTCCGACGCTTTCAAATTTCCTCCCTCCTCCTGTCTCCCTTTTTCCAGTTTCCCACTTTGAAAAAGGGGGATTAAGGGGGATTTTTCCATAATTATACCACTCTAACCAAAATCCCTGGAGCAGCGACAAAATCCCCTTCACTTTCTCACCAATCTACCCTATACTAATAAATAGAGACTAAAAAATAACAGCTAATTAACATAACGGTTCAACATAACTCTAAAATTAGGGAAAACGAATCAGCTACGACCCAAAGCTAAAGACACAAAAAAATTTTTATTAAAAACAAATAAAACGAATAGTCTGGTGTGGCGCCCCTACTTGCTCCCCAGGTACTGCAAAGCCAGCCTGACCTTCTCCTCCAGCTTCATCTTGGAGTCTTCGGGCAGGTTCGCCACCGCCCTCACCGCCTCTGTCGCGGAGTACCCCAGCGCCGTCAGCGCCGCCAGCACGTCCGCATTCTCCTTCGTCTCCTCCGTCGGCGTCACTGCCAGTCCCGCCCCTATCTTCTCCTTAAGCTCAAGGATGATTCTGCTCGCCACCTTCTTACCTATGCCCGGTATCATGTCCAGCATCTCCGTGCTGCCCGTTGCGATGGCCATCCTTACCTGGTCGGGCGTCAGCGCCGATAGTATCGCCAGCGCCAGCTTGGGACCCAGTCCCGTTACCCCCAGCATCACCTCGAAGAGCCACAGCTCATCGGCGGTTGGGAAGCCGTAAAGCGTGATGTTGTCCTCGCGCACGTGCGTGTGTGTATAGACCTTGAGTGTTTCCCCCGGTCTGCCGATGCTCGCCAGCGACGATGTGGGCATGTACACCCGGAAACCCACCCCTCCCACGTCGATAATCGCCGCGTCGCTGTCGATGGACTCCACCCTGCCGTTGAGGCTGGCTATCATTATCGCCCTCCCTGTTTCGTCAGTAGCTCGTTCTGGTGTATCTCCTGGGCGTGGCAGATGGCCACTGCCAGGGCGTCGGCGGCGTCGTTCGGCTGGGGAATTTCCGCCAGCCCGAGCTGCAGTCGCACCATCTCCTGGATTTGCTCCTTGCTGCTGGCGCCGTAGTTGGATACCCTCTGCTTCACCTGCGCCGGGGTGTACTCGAAGCTCGGCACGCCCTTTTCCGCGGCGGCTAAGATGGCGATTGCCTGCGCCCGGCCGATTGCCAGCGCCGTCCTCACGTTCTTGGCGACGAAAGGCTGTTCCACGGCGACGGCGTCGGGCTTGTGGCGCTGGATTACCTTGAGGAGTTCATGGTAAAGGCGATTGAGTCTCTCGCCCATTTGAGTTTTGTCTGATACCTTTATCGCCCCGAAATCGACCGGGCTAAGCTCATCGTTATCGCTTTCGACCACGCCGTAGCCCATCACTATCGTGCCCGGGTCGATTCCTAGTATCTTCATTTCGTTTTCTTAAGGTTTATGATGCCTGCATGGCTTCAAGCACGGAATCGGGGATATCGGCGTTGCTGTAAACGTTCTGCACGTCGTCGACTTCCTCCAGCTTATCCAGCAGCTTGAGTGCCTGCATGGCGGCTTTATCGTCGAGTTTGACCAGCGTTTTCGGCACCATCTGCAGTTCGCTGGACTCTATTTTTACCTTTTGCTGCTCCAGCGTGGCTCTCACCTTTTCCAGTGCGTCCGGTTTGGTTATCACTTCTACAAAGCCGCTTTCCACCTGGACGTCTTCCGCCCCGGCGTCGATGGCAGTCAGCGCCAGCTCATCGGCATCCACGTTTTCCGCGTTGATATTAATCACTCCCCGCGATTCGAATATCCAGGAAACGCAGCCGCTTTCCCCCAGGCTGCCCCCGTGGCGGGTGAAGGAGCTCCGTACCTCCTGGATGGTGCGGTTGCGGTTATCTGAAAGTGCGCTGACCAGTATTGCTATGCCGTTTGGTCCATAGCCTTCGAGCGTTATCTCGATCAGACTCCCCCCTGCGAGGTCGCCGGTGCCTTTTTTAATCGCCCTGTCGATGTTGTCCATGGGCATATTGCTGTCGCGCGCCTTCTGGATGGCCAGACGTAAACGGAAATTAGTATCCGGGTCGCCGCCGCCCTCTTTCGCCGCTACGATGATTTCCCTCGTCAGCTTGGTAAAGAGGTTGCCCCTTTTAACGTCGTCGGCGCCCTTCTGGTGTTTTATCTTAGACCACTTTGAATGTCCTGACATCGTCTTAGCCCTCCTTGACCTCGAATCCCCCCAGATGATAATTCTAACATAAATCGACAGGGGGTCAAAGAGCGAAGCAATTAATTTTTTCGCGATTTCTTGAAGTGTTATCGTAAATCAGGTGGATTTAACATCAGGTAATTTTTTCTTCAGGGCTTCTCTCAACTCGCTTACTTGCCTCTGGAAAGGTTCGCTGCCGATACTCTCGGTGGACATTATTATCGCGTCCTCCCGGTTGTCCAGGTAGTAGCCGCGCCTGACGCCCATCTGCGTGAACCCGTATTTCTGGTAAAGACTCTGCGCCGCCAGGTTCGAAGCCCTCACCTCCAGCGTCATAAAACTGGCTTCAAACTTAAGGGCAAGGTCGATGGTGGCTATCACCAGTAATTCCCCCAGCCCTTTACCCCGGTATTGCTCCCGTACGGCAATATTGGTCAGGTGGGCTTCATCGGCTATCATCCAGATGCCGGAAAAACCAACGATATACTGACGGGTAACGTGAGGCAAAGGTATCTTTTCAGGTGCTTTCTGCTTTGTCCATGGCATCATCAGGGATAGTATATTGATACTCCTTTTCGGCGGTGTTGCGGGTGGAACATCGATTGTCTTGTTATTATCACAGAGGACGATATAATGGGCCGTCTTGTTTTGCATTTCCCGTCTATAGTTTGCCGGCGGCCACTGCGAGGGAAAAGCCTCCCGGTCGATTTCCGTTACCTGGCCGATGTCCTCTTTTTCCATGCGTCTTATGGAATATGCCAATATCAATTCCCCGCCATTACCGATTTGTTGTGCCATTTTAGCACATTTCGTCAAATACTGAATATAGTTAGGTTTTATGATACAGGCTGTAATTACCGGACCTGTTGCCATTAGTCCTATGCTATGCCTATAATCAAGGTATGCAGATAGTCAATCGGCATGGCTGGCAGGTAACTACCGCCAGGGCTAAAGAAATCCAGTTAGAGCTTGCCGGCGAAGTATCCCACGTTGGTGACATTTCTAACCCGCGCTTTATCGCCGGCGTCGATATCTCGGTTAACAGGTGGACAAAAACCGGCGCCGGCGCAGTAGTTGTTCTAAGCTACCCCACCCTTGAAATCGCGGAGATAAAGGTAGTGACCGACCGCATAAACTTCCCCTATGTGCCCGGCCTGCTGTCGTTCCGTGAGATGCCTTTTTTGCTGGCAGCCTTCGAAAAGGTTACTTATGTGCCCGACCTTGTTCTGGTGGACGGCCAGGGTATCGCTCATCCGCGCCGCATAGGGTTGGCTTCTCACCTGGGACTCTGGCTGGGCCTGCCGACCATCGGCTGTGCTAAATCCCGACTGTGCGGCGAACATGAAATACCTCCGCCAGAAGCCGGTAGTTCAGTAGAGCTTATAGATAACGGCGAAGTCATCGGCGCTGTCCTGCGTACTAAGTCTGGTGTCAAGCCGCTTTATATATCCATCGGCCATATGATTGATTTAACTTCGGCAGTGCGGATTGTCCTGGACTGCTGCCGCGGCTACCGCCTGCCTGAACCTACACGACTGGCGCATCTGGCAGCAGGGGGTAATCTAAAAATGGAAATTTACCCTGTGTTAGCTGGTGCTAAATATAAATAGGATAAAGAGGTACTATGCCGGATTTAACAGAAAAACTCAAGGATTTACAGAGTCGGGTCGCTATGGCCGTGGAGCGTCTTTGACATCGCTAAAATAGAAAAGCAAATCGTCAAACTGGAAAAGCAGTCCTCTCGACCTGATTTCTGGCAGGACCAGGCTAACGCCCAGAGTATCATGCGCCAGCTTGCCGAAAAGAAAAAGACGGCGCAACGGTGGCGTGGACTGGAGAAAAAGTTGGCCGATATTAATGAGTTGATGACGATATCTGAAGAAGACGCCGCCCTCCTCGACGACCTGGATAAAGAACTGGATGAACTTGCCTCACAGGTCGATGATTTTGAATTTCAAATAGCCTTCAGCGGCGAATATGACGCCCGTGACGCCATTCTTACCATACATGCCGGTGCCGGTGGTACCGAGTCGCAGGACTGGGCAGAAATACTGATGCGCATGTATCTGCGCTGGGCGGAGCGCCGCGGCTTCGCAACGGAAATACTGGACACCTCGCCGGGTGATGAAGCCGGTATTAAGAGAGTAGACATTTCGTTCAAGGGAGAGTATGCATTGGGTTATTTAAAGTCGGAACACGGCGTTCATCGCCTGGTGCGCCTTTCTCCTTTCGACTCCGACCATGCCCGGCACACCTCTTTTGCTCTCGTGGAAGTGATGCCGGAGGCAGAGAGTGATGTTGAAGTCAATATCAAGCCGGAAGATATTAAGGTGGAGACCTTCCGCTCCAGTGGTCCCGGCGGCCAGCACATGCAGAAAACGAGCAGTGCTGTTAGAATCACTCACCTGCCGTCGGGTATAATCGTTTCCTGCCAGAGCGAGCGTTCCCAGCATATGAATAAAGATTTCGCGTTCAAAATTCTAAGGGCCCGCCTGCTGGAGCTTGAGATTGAAAAAAGAGAGGCGGAACAAGCCAGGATTAAGGGAAAGAGAATCGACGCCGGCTGGGGCAATCAAATCAGGAGTTACGTTCTCCATCCCTACCGTATGGTCAAGGACCACCGGACGGGTTATGAGACCGGTAATGCCGATTCTGTACTCGATGGTGAACTGGACGACTTTATTAATGCCTATTTAAGGTATATCATGGGTAAGCAGGACAAATGAAAAAGGTAACATTACCGTTTCTGGTCATATTATTATCACTGCTACTCCTAATTCCGGGTGCGGTTCGTGCTGATAGTGGCATTATTGTCTCGGATATCTCCGCGCAGGTAAATTTCCCTGCCGATATCACTTTCAGCATGACTGCAGAAAGCGATGTGTCTATCACCGATATTCGCCTGCATTATTCCATCGAGCGTGCGTCCTTTGCTCAAGTCGCCGCCGAGGTTTATATACCCTTCACGTCGGCAAAATCGGTAGATGCACAGTGGGTCTGGGACATGCGGAGGACCGGAGGTCTGCCCCCGGGCGCCACTGTATCATACTGGTGGACAGTAACCGATATTACCGGGAAGAAAATAGTAACAGAGCCCTCTCCGGTTTATATAGAAGATAACCGCTACGACTGGAATACCATGCAGCAGGGGCAGGTAACGCTTTACTGGTATGAAGGTGATAACCTCTTCGCCGATGAACTGATGGCTGCCGCGCAGGATGCACTGGTCCGTCTGGCGGATAACACCGGTGCTGAACTGGAAAATCCGGTGAAAATGTATATTTACGCCAGTCAGGAGGATTTGATAGGCGCTATGGTTTATCCCCAGGAGTGGACGGGCGGGGTCGCCTATTCACAGTTCGGCATTGTCGCTATCGGTATCGGAACGACGCAGTCCCAGCTTGAGTGGGGTAAACGGACGATTGCCCACGAGTTGACGCACCTGGTGATACATCAGTTAACTGACAATCCGTATAATTATCTGCCGACGTGGCTTGATGAAGGCTTGGCCATGTCCTCTGAAGGAGAACTTGAATTAAGCTTTGTCCTCGCTTTATCCTGGGCCGATGCAAATGATTCCCATATTTCCGTGCGTAGCCTGTGCAGCCCCTTTTCTTCCTATGTAGAACAGACTATGCTGGCCTATGCGGAAAGTTATAAAATCGTTGCCTATCTCATCAACGAATACGGAAGCGAAAAAATGTCGGAGTTACTGGATACCTTTAAACAGGGCAGCGGCTACGATGAAGCCCTGATAAAAGTTTATGGATTTGATATGGATGAATTGAACACTCTATGGCTTTCTGAATGAGAAGTCGTTTCTGCAGATCGGTCGGCGAATACTTATCGCCGGCGGGTGGGGGTTAAGGGTTTGATGTCTTCTGCTTTCAGTTTCGGCTCGTTTTGCTGAAAGGGTGTATATTTCAAATCGTTTTTCGTCCAGGTTGCCCCGCACTGGATACATTCTATATACACGCCGTACACGTCACACTCTATAGAAAGGTCTCCCCCGCATCTTTTACAGGCTTTAGATCGGACCAGACAAAGCATTTTCCTCCTCGAATCAGTAGCTAGTTCGGTTGATGTGCTATCAAAATTCATCTTTTTTGATGATATTGTTACTACTACCTTTTTTAAATCCAGTAAACCCTGATTCTGTATATTGTGTACCATCAAATCAATTGGTGGTTTCCACTCACCCGTTGCCCCAATCGATAAGGAAAATACTGAAGCTGACCTTCTTGCCTTTTTATATATCAGGTGCTAGACTAGGCGATATGAAAAAGTCGCCAACTAGCAAATTGAAATCGATGACGATTCATGATTTGCCTGTTACCGATAGGCCCCGTGAACGACTTCAAAGGGTCGGGGTGGAGGCTTTGTCTGCCCAGGAACTCCTGGCGCTTATTCTGGGTCGGGGCATCTCCGGCGAATCGGTGATGGTCACCGCCCAGCGTATGCTAAGTCGGTTCGACGGACTTAAGGGTATTGCCGCGGCATCTCTTGAGGAGCTGGCGCAGGTGAGAGGCATCGGCATTGCCAAAGCCGCCCAGATAAAGGCCGCCGTTGAACTTGCCAGCCGGGTAGAAGGCTACTCGGAATCGGTAGAAAAAACACCTCTGAAAACGCCTGAAGATATTGCCAGCCTCGTAAAGGCGAGACTGAAAGATAAGAAGAAAGAATATTTCCTGGCTATATTGCTGGACACCAGGAACCAGCTCATCAGGATAGCGGAGATATCAGTCGGCAGTCTTGACAGCAGTATCGTTCATCCCCGGGAGGTCTTCAAAGAGGCTATATCCGCCAGTGCCGCATCGGTAATTTTCGTCCATAACCATCCCTCCGGGGATACGGAGGCTTCTGAAGATGACATTGCTTTAACCAAAAGGCTGGCGGAGGCGGGGGAAATCGTCGGAATAGAAGTGCTAGACCATATAATAATCGGTGGAAAGGACCATACCAGCCTCAAGAGACTTGGCTTGTTCTAAAATTATCCCCATATTTTAGTTAAATCGGAGATTCTTGAGATTATTGCATATCGTGCCGTTCTCTCATCACCGGTTTGGACTTGTCTTCCGGCTTACGTACGTACTCCGATGTCAGCGCGATATCCATGAAAACTATCGGTTTGCGGATTATTTTAAACTCCAGCGGTGTGTGCACCATGCCGGCCGGAACATGCACGAAACATGTTTCTGTGATAACCAGTTTTTTCTGCTTGCCCTTGGGCCCCAGGTAAAGCCAGACCTCGGCATCGAATTCATTCACTTTGGTAGCATCGGCGTTCTGGAAAGCTAAAAACTGGTCGAAGTCGTGTGTATGTGGATCGTTAATCATCAGGAAAGGTTCGGTCACACAGAACCAGTCCATTCGGTATCCTGAATCCCACTCATGACCCCAGATATGGAAAGACTTCGAGGTTAACTCGGGGTAAAGCTTGGTAAAATCTCGCACGGGTTTGCCTCTATAATACTTGGTGTACTCTTTGGGAATCATTTTTTCTCCTTATTACAAGACGTTTGTTTATGATTATAAGTTGAAGCCCTTAATAATTTCAAATATACCTTGAGCCTATTGTGCACGGAACAAGAGTATGTGCTATATTGAATTTAGCGATATATTTAAAGTAAAAATGAAGAAAATTACCGTAATTCTTTTTTCGTTTACCTTAGCCGGCTGTTTATTATTATCCGCTTGTACTTGCAGTGATATTCACAGTACTACCCCTTCAACTCCCCCAACCACCGAAACACCGACTACTCCCGTCGTCGAGGGCGGCACTCTAAAGTTATACGGCTCCGACCCCAATACCCTCGACCCGGCGCTTTCGGCCGATGCCAATTCTCATGATTATATATTGCAGATATTCTCTGGTCTGGTTAAGCTTGATGATAATCTGGAGCCGGCCCCGGATATCGCTGCAAGCTGGGAAATCAGTGAGGACGATTTAACCTATACCTTTCATTTACGTGATGACGTGTTTTTCCAGGACGGGCGTAGGGTAACTGCCTCCGACTTTAAATACTCCTGGGAGCGCGCCTGCCGTCCATCTACTGGTTCTTCAACGGCCATCACGTATCTCATCGATATAGTAGGTGTTGATGATGTCATCCAGGGCCTGGCTGAAGAAATCAGCGGCGTCGAGGTGGTGAATGATTCTACCCTGAAAGTCACCATCGATGCCCCCAAGTCCTATTTCCTTTCCAAGTTGACTTATCCCACGGCGATGGTGGTTGATAAACCCAACGTCGAAGCAGGGAATGGCTGGTGGCGCCAACCGAACGGCACCGGACCGTTCAAGCTCAAGGAGTGGCAGCAGGGCAGCTCATTGATACTTGAGAAGAACGACTCCTACTACGGAGATGTCGCTCATCTTGATTTTGTCGAATACCTGTTTTTAAGCGGCATACCCATGAACCTGTATGAGACCGGAGAGATAGATGTTGCCGGTGTCAGTGTTTATTACATCGACAGGATAACCGATACCTCGGGTTCATTCTATCAGGAACTGTACGAATCACCTGAGTTAAGCTTCTACTGGATAGGCTTCAATACCACGGAACCACCGTTCGATGATGTTAATATCCGCAAGGCTTTCACAATGGCCGTAGACAAAGACAAGATAATCAATTTGGCGTTGCGCGACCTCGTACAGCGCGCCGACGGCATCTTACCCCCAGGCATCCCCGGCTACAATGAAGACCTGGTCGGGCTGGGGTTTGACGTCGATGAAGCCAAGGCACTGATAGCCGCTTCCAAATACGGCGACGTAGCTAATCTACCCCCGATTACCCTGACTACCTCCGGATATGGGGCCGCGGTATCAAAATCACAGGAAGCCATTATTTACCAGTGGCGCGAAAATCTGGGTGTCGAGGTACAGGTAAGGCAGATGGAGCCGGAAAGGTATGTATATTACCTTAAAGAAGAAAAGGACAACCTGTTCGACATAGGGTGGATTGCCGACTACCCGCATCCGCAGGACTTCTTAGACGTGCTTTTTCACACCGGCGCGGAGAACAACTTCGGGGAATATTCTAATCTGGCTCTGGACGCTTTACTCGACCTGGCCTCGACCGAGCTTGATATGGAAACAAGCCTGGCCATGTATCGGCAGGCAGAGCAGATGCTGGTGGACGACGCCGTCGTCCTGCCGCTCTGGTTCGGGAGAAATTATATTCTAATAAAACCCTACGTTAAAGGCTATGAACCTAACGCCATGGGCCACGTGACGCTGAACAGGGTCTGGCTTGAGGAACACTAAAGGGCAGGGCAAAGAGCGACTCTGTACGGGAACACGGTAAAAACCACATTTTTTGACGGTGAATTCCAAATACATGCTCTTTCCAGATAAAAAGCACCCAATATAGCTGCGGGCTTGACAATAGAACATTAGTTCTATATAATATATTCTGCCATGAAAATACTCTGTGCGCTGCTGCCCCATTTTGCCTGGAGGTGCGAGGTCCGCAGGCACCCAGACACAAAGGGTCAGGCGGCGATAGTGACCCATACGGAAGGCTCGCAGAGGCTGGTGCTGGACCATTCCCCGGGGCTGGAGGGGCTGGCGCGCGACTTGCCTTTACAGCAGGCACTGGCAAAGCACGGGGAAGCCGAGCTTATCCACGCCAATATCCCCTACTACCGGGGGGTCTTCAACGAAATACTGGATAAACTGGAGCAGAAAAGCCCGCTGGTGGAGGGTGGGGAGGCGGGGTGCATCTACATCGGGGCGGGCGGGCTGCAGCTGATTTACCCGGACGACAACGCCCTCACCGATGCCGTGAGAGATGTCGTAGCAGAGTTTGAGCCGCAGATGGGGATAGCGGGCAACAAGTTCCTGGCGTCGCTGGCAGCGCAGCAAAGTCCCCCAGGCGACTGCAAGATACTGAACGGCGATGCCGGCGCTTTTCTTAAAGACCTCGCCTGCGACGTGCTGCCGGTATCGCTAAAGAGTCGAAACAAGCTGCGGGACTTCGGGCTGGCGACACTGGGGCAGATAGCGGCCCTGCAACCCGGCCCTTTTCAGTCGCAGTTCGGGCCGGAAGGTAAGAGAATCTGGGAACTTTCCAGAGGAATTGACTCTACCCCCCTTTACCCACGGTTCATGGAGGAAGCCATCGAAGCAAGTACCACGCTGCCCTCAGTAACCGTTTCCCTGGACGCTATACTTTTCGCCGTGGAGTCGGTACTGGCAGGTATCCTCGCAGGGAAAGCCCTCAAGGGGCGGGGCATCCGCCGACTGACGCTGTGGACGCGGAGCTGGAACGCAGAGAACTGGGAGCGGAACATCAATTTCAAAGAGCCGGCGATGGACGTGAGAAGCACCATCACCCGCATCAAGCGCACGCTGGAGGACTATCCTCAGCCGGGGCCGGTGGAGCAGGCGGGGATAAAGATTACCGGGCTGGGCTACCCGGGCGGAAGGCAGAGGAGCCTTTTCTCCGACATCAGAGCGAAGGAACACCTAGCGGAGGACATTAAGCAACTGGAGCTCAAGCTGGGCAATCCGCAGGTATATACAGTAAAGGAAGTGGAACCATGGTCGAGGATACCGGAAAGGCGCTACGCCCTGGCACCTACAAACCGGTAAACACGCCGGAAGAACTAAAGGTAGAGGAAGACGCCGAGGGCTTACCTGTGACCGTTAAGGGGAAGCGGAGGCAGGCTGTTATATCTATCGAGGACAGGTGGCGTATCGACGATGAGTGGTGGCGCGCCGCGCCGGTGTCACGGCTTTATTACAATGTCCTGCTCGCCTCGGGGCAGAGGGCGGTGCTTTATAAGGACCTTATCAGCAACAAATGGTACGAGCAGGAGTACTAGGATACTACCATGCCTTACGCTGAACTTCACTGTCACAGCTACTATTCTTTCCATGACGGCGCGTCGTCGCTGGAGGAGTTGATAGTACGCGCCAAAGACCTCGGCTACCGCGCTTTGGCTATTACCGACCACGACAATCTGTGCGGGGCTATGCAGTACGCTCAACTGTCTAAATCATTAGATATACAAGGCATTATAGGGGCGGAGGTAACGTTGGAGGGGGGCTTTCAAATTACGCTGCTGGCAAAAGACAGGAAGGGCTACAGTAACCTGTGCCGATTGATAACGGCCGCCCATGCCTGCGGTGAGCGCAACGACCCCACCCTACCCGTCAAGCTCCTGCCCGAGCACGCCGAGGGGCTGATTGCGCTTTCGGGGTGTCCGCAGGGGGAACTGGCACAACTCGTGAGAAAGTCTCGCCTGAACGAGGCAAAGAAGCTTATCAAGCAATACTTCGACTGGTTCGGGGTCGATAATTACTACATCGAGCTGCAGCATAATTCAGCCTTCGGGGACACGGCGCGCAACACCGTCCTGCTGAAGCTGGCCGAAGAAACAGGGGCAAGGGTCGTCGCCACGGGCAACGTCCACTACCACGTCAGAGAAAGGCACCGTCTGCAGGACTGCCTCGTTGCGATAAAAAACTGCAAAAGTCTGGAGGAGACACACCGGGAAAGACGGGCGAACTCGGAGTATTATTTAAGGTCGGTAGCAGAACTGGAGGAGCTCTTCCGCAGCCACCCCGAAGCCCTGGAAAACACACTAAAAATCGCCGAGCAATGCACGCTGGATTTGACCAAAGACTTAAGCTATATCTTCCCGGACTATCCCACGCCGGAGGGACACACGCCTTTGAGCTACCTTGAAAAGCTGTGCTACGAGGCGGCTACAAGAAGATACGGGTCGATTACACTGCAGGTACAAGAGCGACTGGACGAGGAATTCAAGCTGATTAAGAAATACAGCCTGGCCGGTTTCCTGCTGATGTACCACGAGGTCATCAGGCTGGGGCGCGAGGTAATGATAGACCTGGGATTGAGCGACCCTAACCTGACGCTGGAGGAGAACCCACCGGGAAGGGGGCGGGGTTCGTCGGTGGCACTGCTGGCGGGTTATCTTATCGGACTTTCACACATCGACCCGCTTAAATATAAACTTTCTTTAGAGCGTTTCCTGCCTGCCGATACCATGTCCAGCGTGCCGGACATCGACCTTGACTTTCCGCGTAGCATACGAGAGGAACTCATCCTGCGTACGCACGAGAAATGGGGCTGGCAACACGCCGCCCTGACCGGCACCATCGCCACCTACCAGATAAAGGGGGCGGTCAGGGACCTGGGCAAGGCACTGGGACTGCCGGAGGCGGAAATCGACCGGCTGGCCAAGCAGTCGGACTGGGGTAGCGCCAAAAAACTGGGCAAGAAAATGGGGCGGATGCCCAACTTCAAGGACAAGATAGAGGCGCCGGTCTGGCGCGACCTGATACAGCTGGCGGCGGAACTTGACGGCTTTCCCAAGTACATGGGACAGCACCCCGGGGGCATGATTCTCTCCTCCACCCCCCTCATTGATATCGTGCCGGTACAGCGGGGGGCTATCGAGGGGCGGTTCGTATGCCAGTGGGACAAAGACAGCATCGACGACGCGGGGTTCGTTAAGATAGACTTTTTAGCATTGGGGGCTCTTTCCCAATTACAGGACGCCGTCGACCTGATAAAAGAGCGCACCGGCCAGAGAATCGACATGTCCCGCATCGACTTCGAGGACGGGAAGGTGTACGACATGCTCTGCAGGGGGGACGCCATCGGCATCTTCCAGGTGGAGTCGGCCGCCCAAATGCAGACCATTACTAGGCTCAAGCCGCGCAACCTGCTGGACATGGCGCACGAGGTAGCGGCGGTGCGGCCGGGGGTAGGCGCCAACCACGGCGTGCATGAATACCTGCTGCGGCGCACCAAGAAGAAGCCCGTCACTTATGACTGCCCTTTAGAACAGCGGTCGCTAGAGCGTACTTTAGGGATTATTCTCTTCCAGGACCAGGTCAACCAGTTGGCGATAGACGTGGCGGGGTTCGCCCCCAGCGAGGCCGACCGCATGCGTCGCGCGTTCAGCAGGAAACACAACGAGGAGCTAATCGAGCAATATCACCAGAAATTCCTCGCCGGGGCTAAAGAACACGGCGTACCGGAAGAAACCGCGGAAACGGTCTTCAAGAAGTTCAACGGGCAATACATGTTCCCGGAGTCGCATGCCTTTGCCTTCGGAGTAACGGCCTACCAGGCGTCGTGGCTCAAGTATTACTACCCGATGGAGTTCTTCGTGGCGATTTTCAACCAGCAGCCGATGGGGTTTTACAACCTGGAAACGCTGAAGGAGGATGCCAGAAGGCACGGCATCACGGCGCTGAACCCGGATATCAACAAGAGTAAGGCTAAATGCCTGATAGAAAACGGCGCGCTACGTATAGGTTTCCTGAATGTGACGGGGCTGGGGGAGGCCTCGGCGGAGGCGATAGAGTCGGGGAGGCAAAGGGGTGGGGAGTTCAAGAGCATCGGAGACTTTCTGGAGCGGACGGGCGTGCTGGAGGAGGTAGCCCTCAACCTGGCGGGGTCGGGAGCCTTCGACAGCCTGGAAACGAACCGAAGGAAGGTAAAGTGGGAAATCGGCTTAAGATACAGACCCATCAACACCCAGATTCCCCTACCCCTGCCCGTAGCGCAGGACATGGTGGAGCTTAAGGCGCCGAGCGACTGGGAGAGGATGAAAGAAGAGTACAACGTGCTTAGCCTTTACCCCGGCGGGCATATCATGGCCAGGCTGCGCCCGCGCTTTAACGGGGGATTTCATACCAGCCGGGACATCGAAAAACTGCGCGACGGCGCCTTTATCACGGCGGCGGGGCTGGTCATAAGACGGCAGCGGCCGCACGGCAAGGTGGTGTTCATTACACTGGAGGACGAGTTCGGACACATACCGTGCATGGTCTTCGGGAAGGTGTACGAGCAGTATGAATATACCTTCAGGTCGGCGTTCCTCATCATCAGGGGGAGGCTGACGCGCCGCGATGGCACCTGCAACGTGGTAATAAATAAAGCAGAGTCTTTCAACGCGCTGGAGAAAGTGCCGGCGTCAAAGGACTGGCGGTAATACTTTACTATTAATTTTATGCCGATGGCATTTTAAAGGTATACTGGACGGAATCACATACCTCTTTATAGCCGATTTTTTTATAAATGGAATTTGAAGTAGGATTAGCAAGGTCGGTATAAAGCATGCAGAATTCCTTACCGCTCTGCAAGATATTTCGGGAAAGCTCGGCTACACAGGATGTGGCATACCCTCTATGCCTTAACTCCGGTGGTGTATAAACTCCACCTACTGTCATCCCCTTCTCCGTCGGACGGGTCTTAAGCGCCATGGAAACCGGTTTGCCGTCTTCCCATAAAAACACCCATCCCCGTTCGATTATAGGAGTAATATCGGATTGCGGCATATTTCTTACCGTGCCGCCTATATCAACATGAAAGGCGCGCCCCCATTTCTTAACCAGTGTTTTCTCCGCCATCGTCGCCACCCGGAATTTTCCCGGCGATAAGGTAATATCGTTAACTTTATCGAGGCGGTAAATTCTCTGGGCCATGCTGTCCACGATTTCAACATCACATTTCTCACACCAGAGCTTGGTAAAGATATCCACCAGTTCTTTGTCACCGACCACACCAGGAATAACGGAATATTGTTCAGAAACCGCCGTTATGAGTTTTTCCACAATATTTTTTAGATTACCGGAAAAGTATGCCAGCAACATCATATGCGGGGGAGTCCTCATTGCCACGGCGCTCAAATCTTTGCCTGTCATGATAGAGCAAAACCAAGGGTCTTCCCGACCATAATGGTGTGGACTAGTAATCAGGAATCTGGCTAATCCCAGAATTAGTCCATACCGGGCTTCATCACGGGAAAGATTATCACCGGCATGAGCCAGTAACTCTTTTGCGTTTGAGTATTGTTTTATGTTCATCCTATGTTCCTTAATATGTACATATTAACTGTTTTCCGTAGCGATGTGAAGAGGTTTTTGACTTTTAGTCCGCAACTACCTAAAGTATAATGCGGGAAACAGGCTTTAAATACATAATTCAAAGAAAGGGAGGCATGTATGGCGACATTGGAGGAACTGCAGAAGAGAATACAGCGACTGGAAGACATCAAGCAGATAGAAAAATTGCAGCGGATTTACGGTTATTACCGCGACTACGAGGAATGGGAAAAGGTAGTTGACCTTTTCAGCGATAATACCGAGTCGGTGGAGGAATGCGACTACGGCGTTTACAAGGGCAAGGCGGGGGTCAGGAGGTATTATATCGACCTGCTCAAGGGGGGCAAAGATGCCAAGCCGAGGACGGGCTACATGTCTATCGGCATGCAGATACAGGGGGTGGTAACGGTGGACCCGGACGACAAGAACGCCAGGGGTAGATGGTATGGGTTCTTCGTGGAGGCACGGTCGACCTTGAGTTTGCATGAAGGTGAGTTACGGCAGCTCTGGGCGCACGGCATCTATGAGAACGAGTATGTTAAGGAGAACGGTAAGTGGCTGATTAAAAAGCTGCACTTTTTCTTGAATTTCCGCACTCCTTATGAGGACGGGTGGCTCAAGACTCCGGTAGTCGGACACAGTGGGCCGAGCCCGGAAGTCAAACCGGACGCTTCACCGACCACCTGGCGTCCCTACCCGTTCGGGTACCATTTGCCGGTGCATTTCAAGCACCCTATCACAGGAAAATAAAAGAAAGCATTAATTATGAACCTGGAAGAACTGGAAAAAAGAATAACCCTGCAGGAAGACGTACAGGCAATAGAAAACCTGCAAAAAATATACGGCTATTACTTCGATAATGCGATGTACCAGGAAGTAATCGACCTTTTCTCCGAGAATACGGAGTCGGTGGAAATTACCGACCACGGGGTTTTCAGGGGCAAGGATGGCGTCAACAGGATGTACGCCGGCATGGTCGGCATGGAACGGCCGGGCTGGATGTTCTTCGAGATAATGCAGTCGCAGGGCGTAATAGAAGTTGCCCCCGACGGTAAAACGGCAAAGGGGCGGTGGTACACGCCGTCTTTCGAGTGCAGGCCATTCGGGGGCACGAAGAAGCAAACCTGGCAATTCGGCGTTTACGACAACGAATACATAAAAGAAAACGGGAAATGGTACTTCAAGAAGCTGCACTGGAACCTGACCTACTGGACATCTTACGAGAGGGGTTTTTTAAAGGTACCGAGGCTATCCGACACGCCGTTTCCCCACGCCGATGCCCCGGCCACGGCATACCATCCCTATCCATCCGGCTATCACGTCCCCTACCCCTACAAACACCCGGTTACCGGTGAATAACTAAGAGGTGAAGAATATGAATCTGGAAGAATTAGAAAAACAGGTACAGCTCCAGGAGGACATCCAGGAGATAGAGCACCTGCAAAAAATATACGGCTACTACTTCGATAACAACATGTGGGAAGAAATCATCGACCTGTTTTCCGACGATGCGGAGTCGGTTGAAATAGCCGACCACGGGGTATTATATGGTAAAAAAGGCGTCGAGCATATATATCAGGACGTCATCGGGGGACGGGGGAGAGGCCCTTCACCGACATGGGTGGCGTTTATCGTCATGCAGATAGGTGGGGTGGTGGACGTGGCGCCGGACGGCAAGACGGCCAAAGGCCGCTGGCAGACATGGCTCTTTGAAGCCAAGCCCTACGGGGCATACGCGCGGCAGGAATACCTCCACGGCTATTACGAGAATAAATACGTTAAAGAGAACGGCAGGTGGAAATTCAGTAAACTGCACTGGAACAATACCTTCTGCTCGCCGGTGGAGGACGGGTGGCTGAACCTGCCGCTAATGGGCTGGATGCCCCTACCGGATGTTGACGAGCCTCCGTCTGCTTTCCATCCATATCCCTACCATCGGGGTAACGTACCCTATCACTTCAAGCATCCGGTTTCCGGAAAATAGGGATTCGTTTTGTAAAAAGGCTATTTTTAAAATTTTTTATTTTGTAGCTGAAACTTGATTTAACAAGTGTTTTTAGAATCGATTCGTTTTGTAAATTTTGATATTGTTTTCATGGTTTAGCTTGATTCGTTTCGTGAAAATCATTTGTTTTTCCATTTATTTTATGTTAAATAGTTTACAGCCAACAGTGTACAGTTAACAGTATAGGAGGTCAGGGAGAGAAAGTGAAGGGGATTTTGTCGCTGCCGACCTCACCCCCTGTACTCCCCTCTTCGCGCACAGAGAGGGGGAAAGGATGAGAAAGGCAGAAAAAACTATTTATCTAAAGCAAACCTGATGTAAGCCGTCACGGCGATGGCGGCCGTAGCCACGCGCAACACGGTATCTCCAAGAGAAACCGGGATAAAGTCATTTTGCATAGCTAATGACACTTCCTCCGGGGTAAAGTCCCCCTCCGGGCCGATGAGCACGAGGATATTTTTCGAGCGGGACCCGGCGAGGATGTCTTTGATTAACGTTCGCTCATCGGAAAGGTGCGGTATAAGCTTGAGGTCGAAGTCCCGCGCACTCTTGATTATCTCTATAACGTCCGTAACCGGAGAAATAGCCGGAACACTACTCCGCCGGCACTGCTGGGCGGCTGATTGGGTAATTTTTTTCCAGCGTGAGAGTCGGGACTCCAGCGCAGCGGTATCAAGCTTTACCACTACCCTATCGGTGAACATAGGGATAATACGCTCCACCCCAAGCTGTGTAAGGTGGTCGATAATATCATCCATGCGGCCAGCTTTGGGGATAGCGCAGGCAATGGTAAGCCTTACAGCGCTGCTCCGCCGAGCCTTCAGAGGGACCAGATTAAGCGCTACCCGCTTTTTATTTACGGCGGTAACGGTTGCTTTGTATTCCCTTCCGGCGCTGTCGAAGACGACAATAGTATTACCAGTTTTAAGTCGAAGCACATCGCGAATATGATGCACCTGATCGGCGTCAGTAAGCATAGCTGTATCACCGCTGATTTTTTCGATATAAAAACGGTGCATGGCAAATTTATTATACCCCGTCTTATAACAAAATTGGTAAAATATAGCCATGAAACTTGTTGCTGGTAATACCCGATGCTATAATCCAATCTGAAAAGGGGGACGAAATGAGTTTAAAAAAGGCAGATTATGCCATATTCGAAAAGTTCAAGTTCGAGCGCAAGCCCGTGGGCGTAAAGTTTTCCATGGACAAGCCGGAGGGAATCAAGCAGACGAAGAAGACTCTGGCTTTATGCGAAATGTTGAAAGAAGCCCAAACCAGCGAGCCTTTTTACGCCACCAAAGAAAATGTGCAGTGCGGAGAGCAGGTGGTGGGGATAATGGACTATCCACCCATGATGTACAGCGGACAACTTGGGCCGATATTTTCCATGTTTAAGAATCCCGGCGCTAACCGGAGGATTTACGACTACGTACCACATTTACCCTTAAATTCCGTAGAATATATAACCCACGCGCCTATAGATAAAATGACATTCGAGCCCGATTTACTGATTTTTACAGCCAATACGAGCCAGGCAGAGATTTTGTTAAGAGCCAGCAGCTTTTCCGACGGTAAGATGTGGCACGCCAAGGGCTCCACCTGCCTGGCCTGTGCCTGGATATACGCCCACCCCTATTTGAGCGGGGAGATGAACTATACCGTAAGCGGGCTGGGCTTCAGCATGAAAGCCAGGAGGGTTCTACCCGAGGGGCTGATTATAATCACTTTCCCTTTCGATACAATCTCACCACTGGTAGAAAACCTCAAGGAAATGGAGTGGGAACCGTACTGGTTCAAGCTGGGCAGGGAGGGCTTTATTAAAGAGGTAGTCAAGAGGACAACGGAGCTGGGGAAAAAACTGGGGCAGTCATACGGCGGACCCGGTGAATTTACAAAGAAGAAATAAAAATACTATTCAGTCCCCGCTGCGGAAAGAGTCCCAGGTGGCGAGGGCGGGCTTGGGTGTGTAATCAGACTCACAAAGTCCCACGGCTTCAAATATTCCCAGCGTCGGCGCATCATGGGCGTGCCCTTGCTCCGTCATTACCGCCACATATGATTCCATATCAAAGTCGGCCAGGAGCAGGTAAATCCAGAAAGCCAGGCGTTCTCCACCAAGCTGGGCATGTATTGCATTCAAGTAATCTACCTGTCCCTGGGTAGAGCCAGAGAAAGACATAACGTCCTCGGAACTGTAACCGCCTTCAGCTACAGCTATCGGTTTTAAGGTGCGAGTAAGCAGGGACGAATAATAATCGGCCGGGATATCTTTGCCGGACGTAAAAATGATAAAAGGATAAGATGAAATAGCCCATATATCAAGTTTCGGTTCGAATTGCTCTATTTGAAACCAATTGACCTCATACGGCTCGCCCCGCGCCACGCCCGGTATTAAATTATTCATTTCTTCCCACTGGAAGGTAACAAAAATTTTAGTATCCGGAGCTTCGGCTTTTACCTGGTCATATACCTCACGATACAGACTCAAGTAATACTCAAAATCATCAGGATGAGTATCATGGTAGGTGTTAATCTCGGATGCCAGTCCAAGATAGCTAGGGTGATACATACGAACAATACTGATCACGAAATTAGTAAAAGCGGCACGGATATCCGGATTTCCAAAGCTTGCCTCCCAGCCGGCAGGAAGGTTATAAAATTCACTTCGGTTGAGTCCATTCAGCGGGTCTACAACGAAGATAACCTCAAGTCCGTTCTCATGTGAGAGCGTATATTGATTACCAATATCAATGATAGTCTTAGAATTAGTCTGGACGCTGTCTACAAATTCTTCCCAAGGGATATTTTGCTGAAGCAGAGCTACATCAGCATGTCTTCCCATGGCCTCATAGATATCAAAAATACCCTGAACGGTAGCCTCGGTTGGGGAGGGGAAAAAGCCGTACGCCGTACGCCCTAAAGCATCAGGATAAACCGGATATGCGGGGGTATCTTGCTGCGGGCAGGCAGCGAAGAGTAAAAATGAAATGAGCAGGAGAGCAATTAAAATTCGCTTCATTCGTTACCTTAAAAATTCAACAGTTAAATTACTCAAAGGCATATAGATTGCCGTCGTGAGAGCCGACATAGACCGTGCCGTTATCTACGGCCGGTGAAGATGTAATTTTATTTCCCGTGGCGTAATCCCAGAGTTTTTCACCGGTCATCCTGTCAACAGCGTAAAGATGACCGTCCTCGCTGCCAATGTAAATAACCGAACCAGCTACAGCCGGAGAAGAGACTACATCACCGTTTGTGGTATACGTCCATTGAATCTCATGATTCGTGAGGTCGATAGAGACCAGATTAGTAGCGGTGCCCAGATAGGCATTATCGCCCACAATCGACGGTGAAGAAACCGACCTTGCCTGCCATCCCAAGGAAGCACCCCAGATAAAACCGGAGGGTAAAGGGGGACTCGGCGCCACACCGTATAAATTGAGGGTCTGCCAATAGACTCTCAATTTGTTTTCCAGCCACCAGTTCCTCGCCATAATATCAAAAGCTTCAAAATACCCTCCATTATCGGTAAAATAAGCCACGCCGTCTTTTACCGCGGGAGACGAACGGACGATACGTTTAGCATCATACTGGATACGCGCGCTGCCACTTTTTGCCTGGAAAGAATAGAAGTACCCGCCATCACACCCAACCAGCACGATACCTCGTGAGACAACCGGAGATGAAATCACCTGCCCCCAGGTATCGGCATGCCAGAGTTCCTGGCCTGTAGCCGCATCTACCGCGTAGACCTTAGCGTCGTCAGTTCCGAAGTATACTATACCGTCGGCTACGGCGGGAGACGACCTCACGGCATAGCGAACAGGGAAAGACCAGATTTCGCGGCCGGTTTCAGCATCCAGCGCATAAAGATGAGCGTCATTAGAGCCGCAATAGACTATACCGTCTACAACTGCCGGCGATGATTCCACCCAGCTATCCGTTTTAAATTCCCACAATTTTTCTCCCGCAGCAGCATCAAGAGCATAGATATAGCCATCTCTGGAACCAAAATACACAACACCATCAACAACAGCGGGAGATGAATGTATGGAACCTCCGGTGGTAAAGGCCCATTTCAGCATTCCCTGGGGAAAGGTAATATTTTCACCGGCATTACCGGTATGGGTCAGGTCGCGGCGGAACATCGCCCATTCATTACCCTGCGGGGACGACTCCGCGTCTTCAGATAATTTAATGAATATATCGCTACACTGGAATAAACCAAGTAAGGTGAATGTCAGGAAGAAAACCCCAAGGGCGCTGAAAATGATTATTAGCCGGCGTTTTAAAAGTAATCGTCTTCTTTCTAACAGTACATCACGCTGCTCAACCATATCTAATCCTATAAAAAATAATATGCCGTATCAGCCGTTTAAGTCAACCGAACAGGCTTCGCCGCGCCCAAGAAAACAGTGTCTCTTAACCTGTTACCGAGGAGTACCATTATCGTCCGTCAATATTTTCGGCGGACGTATTAAGAACGTGGCAACAACAGCTATCGCCGCCATCACCACAGCAGTGATAAAGGCAACATCATAACTTGAATTAATATCAAATATCCAGCCGTAATATACCGGAGAGAACAAACTCATGGGGGCGAGGAAGGCTATCATCGTTCCCAATATCGAGCCAAAGGCCTTCCTGCCAAAATAGCGACCCAGTATAAGGATAACTATAGGAGTCATTGCCCCCGAACTCAATCCATGGCATACAAGCAACACATAAACAGACACCAAGCTGTGGCCCAGCAGGTATGTGCTGATGCCGATTACCTGCAACAGGAAAGCAACTACTAATAAGAATTGAAGGTTGCGTTTTGGAACACGGTCGGCAATGATGCCGCTGAAAAATCTTGCCGGTATGGTGAAAAATATCATTAATCCCATCATGCCGCTTGCCGCCGCTTCATCGATGCCGATATCAGTTAAGAACGGGAATACGTGCAGGTTGAAACCACCGGCGATGAAGTTGTGGGCGGCGAAACCGATAATCAGCAGCCAGTAGGTACCGGTCTTCAAAGCCTGCTTAAAGGTGTATTCCGTTTCCTGCAGGCTCGAGGCGTAACTGACGCCCCTATCTATCATACTCTGCTCATCTTTGGCTGCGTCCGATTCAAATTCCGCGCCGTCCGGCAGCAGGCCGTAATGTTCCGGGCGCTGCGGCTTAATGAGAAGATAGGCGAGCGGTATACTCACCAGCATGATGATGCCCCAGACAAGACAGCAAAAACGCCAGTCCCTGATATCGTTAAGCCAGGTTATTACCTGGATAATGACGATGCCGAAAACACCGATGATGGCAAACTTGATACCCTGGGCAAGCCCCCTCCGTTTTATAAACCAGTCATTAATCATCTTGTCGCAGGCGACGGTCAGGCCGATATTCAGTCCGAGTCCGATGAAGACTCCCCAGGCAACATAGTAGTGCCAGACCTGGGTGATAAAAGACATGACAATCATACCTGCGGCGGCGATAAAAATACCTAAAATGACAATCCATCGAGGCCCGAACTTATCCGACAGCCATCCCACCAGCGGCGAGGTTATGCCGCCTTCGAGTCGGCCTATGCCGGCCGACCAGGACGTTGCGGCGCGCTCGATGCCGAATTCACCGGCGATATCTTTGAAAAATACGGAAAGACCGTACATGTTGAAGCCGTGCCCCAGACCGGAGACGACGCCGATGAAGAGAACGGACCACCAGCCGGTGAACAGGTGAAATTTAGATTTCTTTTTTTCAAGCAAAGGGAATGCCTCTTTTCAAGAGTTTAAAATCGGGTTCTTTCAGGAGTACAGAATCAGGATTTGCCAAGCGCGGCAACGTCTAAATTATGCTCCCAGGGACTTCGGGAGACATGCATAGCGACATAGGTACTCGTGCGGGTAATATCAGGAATATTGGCGATGACATCCTTAACGAACTCATCGAACTCATGGGGGGCATGAAACAGGAAAATACCGATGATATCAAAATTACCGGTGCACCCGCACAGGTAATAAACGTTCGGGCATTCTATCAGCAGATGTTCCACCTTTTCCGCAGTACCTACCTTTACCTCGATACACATGACACACATGAAATTCAAGCCCAAGCGCTCGGGGTTGGCGACAGCGCTTATTTTCATGGTATTGTCTTTAACCAGGCTTTTTACCCTGTTACGTACGGTCCCTTCCGAGACTTTAAGTTTCCGGCCGATTTCCCGGAAACTCTGCCGCGCGTCTTCCTGGAGCTCCCTTATTATTTTCTGTCCTAATTCGTCCAGCATACTATACCTCCAAAACAATGCGGAGTAGCATAATCAATGGTATCATACGCAATTTTGCACAAAAATGCAAATAAAAATATTGTATGCGTAATACGTAAAAGGAATTCTTAATATTAGATTAAATTCTGCGTATCCAAACAAGCGCGCGTCTAATTCTATTCCCACCATTGTCCGAGAAAATATATGCACGAATCATCCATAGAAAAATTGGGGTGGTGACACAGAAAGCCGGGGGGAAAATAATCCGGGGTTATATTGCGATTATTTGTACCATCGGAGTTCATGATATAAATATGGTATTTACCCTGCCCTTCGATAGCCCCTACAATCCAGGCCAGCTGCTCTCCCGAGTGAGACCAGTTTGCTATACCCTGTGAGTAAAAGGTGGATGTTAACCGTGTTTCACCCGTTCCATCACGGTTGATGGTGAAAATATTATATCCGCCGTTAGGGTCATCCGTATTTTCCAGTCGTTCGAATACTATTTTACTGCCATCGGGGCTTAATCTGGGGTCGTAATCTCCAGCGGGAAGGTTGGCATTACCCCACTTCCCCATATCCGGATAATCAGTAACCTGGACCGGCTGTGTGCCATCATCATTCATAATCCAGATAGCCGAATATGCCGTAAAAACGATGCTATTTCCCACCCAATTAATATCAGCATCATGGTCACCGGAATCATGGAGCAATCTATCATTTTTGCCATGAGCATCCATCACATAGATATCCAGATCCGTATCTCTCCAGGAAAGAAAGGCTATTTGTGAATCATCCGATGAGAAGACCGGATAGAGGTCCCAGTAATTATTGTTTGTGATTTTTACGAGGTTTTTCCCGTCTACACAAATGGAACAGATTTCCGTGCTTTCATCCGGCTGATCGGCAGTCTTTTGCGCAAAGATAAATTCTTCACCGCTATTGCTTAATCGCAATCCCCAAGGCAGACTATCATTAGAAAAGCTATAGACCAGAGTTATATCCTGGGCCGCAATATCCAGTTTATAGATACCCCAAGGCGCTTCATGGGGCACCGTTCTGACCGGCTGGGATGTCTGCCCACCGTTTGGGCATGCAGTTAAGAAACTTATAGATAATAGTATTGAAATAAACAGAATTGCAGAAACTAATGTGTTTTTAATTATAGCAGCTTTCATGATTTTACCATTACCAGCATCATCTTAAAGCGGCTGGTTGCTTTTAATGCATGGGGTTTGTTGGCCGGCATAATGAGCATTTCTTCCTTTTTCACCTGGAGGGGGCGGCCGGAGATAGTGATTTCAGCTTCACCGTCGAGGATATAGACCAAGGCATCAAACGGGGTGGTGTGCTCGCTCAAGCCCTGTCCCTTATCGAACGCGAAGAGAGTTATCGTGCCAGTCAGTTTATCAATTAGAGTCCTACTGACAACAGCCCCCGACTGGTATTCCACCAGGCCTTGCATCAAGGCCACCTTACCTGATAAGTCTTCAGATTTCATATTCATTTCCTTCTTTTGACTTTTAGTTTATTATTCAGGCTTTTTGGGCATCTGCCCGGGTGGAGGTGGGGGCAATCCCTGTTTGGTCTGGAGGGGTTTGCAGATGATTTCTGTAATATGCAGGTCGAGCAGTCGGGTTGAAGTCGATGCAAGAGCCACGACCGCTGTGTCAGACCCCCTCCCCGTACCGCTGACTACCACTACCGGCTCGCCGATAGCCACGTGACCGGCGTCGGCCGCCATGAGAAGAATTTCCACGCAGACCTTCATGCCCTGGCAAAAGGTGCGAAGCAGACTCGCCATCGTAGTCGGCGTATTCATGCCGTAAAAGCGTTCCGTGTGAAACAGCATCGTCCCGAAGTGGACTACATGTCCCTGCTTTTTCAGCTCTTCGATAAGCTCCGGCGGGAACTCCATGCCGGCGAAACCGAACTGGTGCGGTATAACGATGATTTTAATTCCGCTTTTAGCCAAGAGCTTTGCCGCCAGACGGGCGGTACCGCCCCGCGTGGAAGCGAGGACTATCTTATTAACACCTCTTGCTTTAGCCCGTTCCAGGGCAAGCTTCAGAGTAGCCTCCGTGTTCTCGATGCCAGGCTTCTCAAAATAGACGATTTTTTCTTCCATGATGCAACTCCTCTAACTGTATCTTCGGTAAATATA
>JAFGHK010000027.1 GCA_016930185.1 Dehalococcoidales bacterium
GAGAAAATCGGTGCCGTTTTCAGAAAGGCCGCGGCGGCGGACTGGGTGCAGATTGAGTTTTCTCCCTGGGGCAGCGGGCCCAACGAGTAAAACAAGTTCCTTGATATCAAGCGCGCTATCCTAGAGTGCAGGATAGTCACCTTCGACTACATTAATGCCGACGGTGTTTTAAGCCATCGAAAAATCGAGCCCATGCTGCTTTCGTTCAAGGGACAGGCTTGGTACGTGTGGGGCTACTGCACTACACGCCGTGATTTCCGCACCTTCCGCGTCTCCAGAATCAGGAATATAACGGTAACCGGTGAAAGTTTTACGAGACGTCCGCTTGAAAGCATCAAAGAGGAAGAACCCACTCCCGTCCCCCAAAACAGGTTGACCTTGAAATTAAGGTTCCGTCCTGAAAATCTGTTCCGAGTCTATGACGACTATGATGAGCAAAATATAACCCGTAACCCGGACGGCACTTACGACGTCACCGTCACCTTCCCGGAAGACGAGTGGGTTTACGGTTACATCATGTCCTTCGGGAATTACGTGGAAGTCCTCGAACCTCCGCGCATCCGCGATATCATCCGCGCAAGAATGAAAAAAGCCCTTAAATATTACGACGAATAATTTCTTAATATGACATACTGCTGTCCGATTTATTTGTTAATATAGTTATACCAATGAAAATAAATCGGGAGGTCTTGTTATGGAACCTAAAATAATTACAAAAGAAGCATTTTTAATAGCCGGCGTTGCGGGCAGCGGCGATGAGACTGCCAGGGTCTGGCAAACTTACATGAAAATGGAGAAAATGAACCCGCTTAAAAACCAGGTCGGTGAGGTGGGCTATGAAGTACGTATGTATGCTAGTGAGGGAGAGGCGGGTAAAATTCATATCGGCGTGCAGGTTAAAGATAGCAACGTTCCTGAAGAATATAAATTATTCTTCGTGCCGGCAGCGACTTATGCCGAGTTTGAGATTTACCCGTTAAAAGGGTATGAAAGCAGCAATGCCGAGATGAGTAAATGGCTGGAAGATAACGCCAGCGTGTATAAAGAAGCTCTGCTGGACGGCATGAAGTATGGCATCGAAGTTTATGATAAAAGGTTCAAGGGCAACGATAACCCGGAATCGGTGGTCGGGTTTTTAGTGCCGATAGTGAAAATAGACCCTAATTTCGATATCACACAAATGGTTTCAGGTCCTATAGATGAACTGGCCGGCCGCATCAAGCAATTTGCTGGGGCGGATGTAAGTAAAAAAGTAATGCAGGGCAAAGATGAAATAATAGCTGCTAAAGACCCGGCGAAGGGCGCGTTATGGATGAAAGAGGCCTTGGACCGACTGGACACTTTAACCGATGAGCAAACACGTACGCAAATAATGACTGCCTGCGGTCGCTCCTGCAACACCGTCAATCATAAAGACACTGAAGAAATGAAAGAGATGCGGCGGTTGTGCGCCACTGAAGAAGATTTCATTGAGAAATTTATACAGACGCCTGGTAACGGCTCCCGTTGTGAAAGGGACGGTAACATATTAATTCAATACTATACTCCTGGTAAATATAAAAAGGGGTTGCGTTGCTACTGCTCTTTGATAAATGCTCTTCCGAAAGGCGTCAATGCTTCGCCCACTTATTGCCAGTGTTCACGGTCATTTGTTGAAAATCACTGGAGTTATGTGCTCAATCGTCCGGTTACAGTAGAACTGGGAGAGACAGCTATAACAGGGGCAGATGAGTGTAAATTTATCATCCATCTTTAGCGTTAAAGTAGAAAACCACGTAAACAAGTGAAAAGGCACAGTGTGCCGCTTCCCTGTGGCGGGGAACGCGTGAGTGTTCTCTTTAATATCATAGACAAAATTGTAAGGCAATCTGATTGTTATTTACTCACCTCAATCTGTAAAATGCCTCAACCTTTCTATTATCGTACAGGCTACTTGCATTTTTTCCTCCAAATGGCTAATATGTGTTGAAGTGTCTCAATTTATTATATAATATAAAGTCGCGGCAGCCGCCGCTGACTGTCGAAATAAACTTATAGGAGGTAAAGAAACATGGCCAAGGATTTAGCCAAGGCGCTGGCCGACCTCAAGGAAGATGAGGCGGTGGCAATTGTCAAGGAAAAGCTGGATGCAGGCGCCGACCCTATGGGTGTTCTTAACGAAGCGGGGAAAGGCATGGAGGTGGTGGGCACAAGATTCTCCAAAGGCGTATATTTCATACCGGACCTGGTTTACTCCGGAGAAATCCTCAAGAGAGTCAATGAGCTGATTAAACCCAAACTCAAAGCGGGAAGCGATAAAAAGACCGGAGGCAAGGTCATTATCGCCACAGTAGCCGGCGATATCCATGATATCGGCAAGGATATTGTCGTCTTCATGCTCGATGTCAGCGGCTTCGAGGTCTATGATATGGGCGTGGACGTGCCGATACAGAAAATCGTCGATAAGATAAAAGAAACCGGCGCTCCGGTTGTCGGCTTAAGCGGCTTCCTGACGTTGGCTTATGATGCCATGAAGCAGACCATCGACGCTATAAAAGCGGCCGGCCTGCGGGAAAAAACGAAAATCATGATTGGAGGCGGCCAGATAACTCCGGAAATCGTTAAATACACCGGCGCTGATAATTTCGGCAAAGATGCTATTGAGGCGGTTGCTCTAGCCAAGAAATTCATGGTCGCAAAATAAAGATTTAATCAAAAATAAATATCAGGAGGATAAAAATGGCAAAACAATGGGAAGAAATGACCCCGGCAGAAAAACGCGCCGACTTGGACAGTAAGTGGCTGTCTCCTCCAGAAGCGAAATATGCCAATGCCGAGGCCGAAAAGGAATTCAAAGCCAGGGTTCAAAGAATTTTGGATGCCGTTAACATGAAGCAACCGGATAGGGTTCCGGTAGTCCCGATGGTAGGCTTCTTCCCCGCTTACCTTGCTGGCTTGACCCCCTACGACGTTATGTACGATTATGATAAACTCATGAGCTCGTTTTCCAAGTTCGTGCTGGAATTTAAGCCGGACGGGCATCTTAGTGTTATGAACTCTCCTCCGGGAAAGGCCCATGATATTCTTGACTATAAACTGTATGCCTACCCCGGTCACGGCGTCGCCAAGGAGCATTCCTACCAATGCCTCGAGGGCGAATACATGAAAGCCAATGAATACGATGCTTTGATAGACGACCCCACCTATTTCTTCTTGACGGGCTGGCTACCGCGCGTTATGGGCGCTCTTGACGGCTTGAAGATGCTGTCTCCTTTTACGAATATGACGGAAATGTACGGCGGATTTACCGGCGCGGCTCTCATTCCATTTGGCCTGCCGCCGGTCAAGGCGGCTTTAAAGGCACTGATGGATGCTGGCGATGAAGCGTTAAAGTGGGTCGGTACCGTCGGCGCTTACGGTGCGGCGATGACTGCGGCCGGTTTCCCCGGGTTCTTTGGCGGCGGCACTAAAGTGTCCTTCGATACCATCGGAGATACGCTGCGGGGCACCAAGGGCGTCATCATGGATATGTATCGCCAGCCGAAGAAACTTATGCGCGCCACGGAGCAATTAACTCCGATAATGGTTAAAATGGGCGCTAACATGGCGAAACAAAACGGCTGTCCTATCGTATTTATACCGTTACACAAGGGCGCCGATGGCTTCATGAATGACGAGCAGTACAAGAAGTTCTACTGGCCGCCACTTAGGGACCTCATGGACGGCCTGATTGCCGAAGGATGTGTACCGTTCCCCTGGGCCGAAGGTGGTTATAATACACGTCTGAAGGTTATCAAAGACTCGCCCAAGGGCAAAGTCGTCTGGGGCTTTGATACTACGGACATGGCTCAAGCTAAGAAAATACTGGGCGATGTCTGCTGCATCACCGGCAATATGCCCATTGCCACGCTAAGCGTCGGCACCCCGGAAGACGTCAAGAACTCCATCAAGAAACTCATCGATAATTGCGCCAAGGGCGGCGGCTACATCATGATGAGCGGTGCTGTAGTTGAAGACGTGCCCCCGGACAACCTGAAGATGATGATTGATGCTACCAAGGAATTAGGCGTCTATAAATAGAACCTGGAGCGTCAGAAGAGCATAAAGAAAGAGGGGGGTTTTTTAGCCCCCCTCCCTTTTTACCCCTTGAACAGGGGACTAAAGCATTACCGTTCCACCATCGACATAGTATATCTGCCCGTTAATGAAGTCGGAGTCTGCAGAAGCGAGGAACACCGCCGCTCCCGCCATGTCTTCGGGTTTGCCGCGTCGCGGCATTGACTGCTCACTGGTGGCAAGCTTAAATGTATCATCGCTGCCCGGCTGCGCTAAGCTCGCCTCGGAAGCGGTAAATCCGGGGGCGATGCCGTTAACGTTGATTCCGGAAGGACCTAATGCTCTGGCCATAGCATGTGTAAAAGTGTACATCGCGCCTTTGCTGCAGGAATACGGCATGAAAACCATTGCCGCCGGAACCTGCGCCACGTTAGAAGCGATATTGATTATCTTTCCTTTTTTGGCTTTAACCATGAGCGGCGCGACTGCCTTACATACCAACCATGTTCCGATTACATTCACTCTGTAAATACGTTCAAAGTCTTCTACCTTCCAGCCGTCCCACGGAGTAACGTTAACCCCGTACCAGATAGCGGCGTTATTGAGAAGGATATCCACCTTGCCGTACTGTTTCACTGCTTCGTCAGCGATTTTCTGGCAGTCGCTTTCCACGGAGATATCGGCCTTTATCAATGCCGCCTTAACGCCCTTTGCCTTTACCTCGTCAAGGGTGCCCTGGGCTCTTTCAAGATTGGTGGTGGTCAACAGCAGGTCGGCTCCCTCCTCGGCATACCTCAAGGCAAAAGCCTTGCCGAGGCCGCGGCTGGCGCCGGTAATAATGGCCACCTTGCCCTTTAACGCTTGTGACATGTCTTCCTCCTTTTATCTGTTTTTAAGATTATTCAGACAACCTAGAAAAATTTACATCACCCATAAAGCTATGTCAAGTGAACGGTTCTCAAGTGTGTTCATATTTTCTTGAAACGGGGTGTCTAAGAGGGGGTAAGGGGGCGAGGTAAAATGGTTGTTCACATAAAATGAATCGCGCTTGACTTTTATTGACTTTTTCGATATGTGGGATTTTTTTGTTGAATTAATCGTGCAGGGGGAGTACAATCTATCACAGCCGCGTCTATAATCACGTTCCACATATATCAATCATCAACTGCAAAAGGAGGTAAAAACATGACCAGATGGCATGATTTTATTGAAAAAGACGGCCGCCCGCCCGCCTGGCCTTATCCGATTCACTATGATAAAGAGCAGGAAATTGACACCGATGTGCTTATTATCGGCGGCGGTATTGCCGGCTGCTGGGCGGCTATCAGCGCCGCGCGTAAGGGCGTCCGCGTTACCCTCGTGGAAAAGGGCGACACCGTCAGGAGCGGTGCGGGAGGCCCTGGGTGCGACCACTGGTGTAATGCTCCCGCCAATCCGCTGTCCAATGTCGACCCGGATGAGTGGGCGCAGCACATGACCGAGCCGCCATACTCCAACGGCATCGGCACCCAGATTCAGTGCCGCGAGGACTGGGATACCCTGCTGGAAATGGAGCAGATGGGGGGTAAAATCAGGGACACCAAGGATGAGTATGTGGGCGCTAAAGGCCGGGACGAAAAAACCAAGCTGATGATTTCCCCGCGCTATACTAAAGTCCACAGCTATATCCCCGGCATGCAGAAACCGGTAACCTTAAAAAGCAACCCGGAAGGAAAACTCAATAATGTCGTTATCCGGGTTTGGGGTTCCACCTTTAAGCCTGTACTAAAGAGAGAATGCAAGCGACTGGGCGTGAAGATTTTCGACCGTGTCATGGTCACCAGCCTGCTGACGGAGAAAGGTGTCCAGGGAGCCAGGGTTATCGGCGCCACCGGCTTTAACAACCGTACCGGCGAGTTCATGGTATTCAAGTCGAAAGCCGCCGTGCTGGCTACCGCTGGCGATTGGTCGCTGTTCCTCATGAATACCGAATTGGCCGGTTATAATTTTTTCCGCTCCCGCACCACCACCGGCGATGGTGCCGCCA
Source organism: Dehalococcoidales bacterium (assembly GCA_016930185.1). Lineage (GTDB taxonomy): Bacteria > Chloroflexota > Dehalococcoidia > Dehalococcoidales > RBG-16-60-22 > RBG-13-51-18. The sequence goes on from JAFGHK010000027.1 coordinate 6,062, forward strand.
TGGCCTGGCGGGCCGGTGCTGCATTGACCGTCATGGAAAGAAACGGCGTCCTGATGCTGGGGACCGGATTCAAGCATACCTGGTATGGCGGTGCCGGGGACGCCAGCTATGAGAATGTCCCGATTGTTGATGCCAATGGCAAGAGGCTGCCTTGGCCCACGCAGGGCTGGGAAGATGCCGGCGCCATGAGGCCTACCCCGGAAAACATGGAAAAAATCATCAAGGGTATCCAGAGCGGCGAATACGCCCTGCCTTTCTACGGCGATTTTCCCGGTATGCCGGAGGTCGAAAGACGGGCTACCTGGAAGCTGATGCTCGGTGAAGAATCAACCACGAGAAATATTACCGAGTCCTACGAAAAAGGAGGCTTTGACCCCGCTAAGCACCTCCTCCAGAACTACAGCTTTATTGAAGGCAACAGCCCGGCTCAGTGGCGCACGGCTGGCGGCGGCGGGCCTGTTGTCGACTGGGACCTCAAGTCCACCCTCGACGGCCTGTATGTTGCTGGAGAGCAGACCTTCTCCGCTGGCGACCATTCCTATGCCGCGGCAACGGGACGCTATGCTGGCCGCAAGGCCGCCGATTATTCACAGCAGGTCGGTAAAGCAGAAATTTCTAAAGACCAGGTGACGCTGGAGAAAGCCCGCATCTACGCCCCGGTCAGGCGCACCGATGGTATCGACTGGAAGGAGTTGCACGCCGGCATCGCACGCGCCATGCAGTACTTCTGCAGTGAATACAAGACGGAACACCTGCTCAAGATGGGACTGGACGCCCTCAAGGAAATCGAGGAGGTGTTCGTCCCCCGCCTTTACGTCCTCGACCCGCATAAGCTGATGCGCGGCATCGAGGACTTGAGCCTACTGGCCCACGGCCAAGCTATCATCAACGCCTCTCTGGCGCGTAAAGCTAGCAGCCGGATGCTCAACTTCTTAAGAATCGATTATCCAAAGGTTGACCCGCCGGACTGGCACAAGTTCGTGACCGTCCAGATGGAAAACAATAAAGTAAAGGTCGGCGAGATGCCCCTCGACTACTGGGGGGATATGAAGGCAAATTACGAGGCCCGTAATAAGGACTACGCGGGTGTATATCAAGGGAAATAAGGAGACTGTTATGGCTAAGAAAACATACGCATTGCCTAATATAACCACCCCCGCCACCCCGGTTATTTTCAATCCGGAAATCTGCAACGGCTGCAACCACTGCGTGGAGGTCTGCCAGGTGGATGTCTATATCCCCAACCCGGAAAAAGGCAAGCCGCCGGTAATCTTACACCCGGACGAGTGCTGGTACTGCGGCTGCTGCGTCAACGATTGCCCCCGCCCCGGCTCAATTGCCTTTAACTGGCCGGTGCAGCAGCGTGCCTACTGGAAGGATAAAGCCACTGGCAAGGTCTTGAGGGACAGCCAGTAAAAAGAATGTCGTTGCGAGGAACGAAGTGACGTGGCAATCCCTATCATCGCTTATGTTCATCATTGGGATTGCCACGTCTTTCTGCGTGAGGACTTGAAAGAAGTAACTCTTAACCCAATAGCCTGATAATTTCAGAGGCATCATCAAGTTTTTCCAGCCGACCCACCATATCGATGACTTTTTCTGTCTTCTCTTTACTTAACGGCTTGATCGAGCAGGGTGCGCACTCGCGGAATTTTCTGGTTACATCCTCGAAAGACATCGGCCGCTGCACGCTACCCAGGCAGTACTCCACCTCTTCGGTGTATTCACCCCCGTCCTGCATCTTTATCGTAACACCACCCGGCTCCACCCCATGCCGGTTCATCGAGGTTTCAAGTCGCGTATCGATTTTATGCGTCAGTTTCAATATCTCCGGTCTTTTAATCGCTTCATCGGTGAAATCGTCCACGGTAACCCTTCCGTTAGCAAGCGCTAGTGCCACCACCCACGGCACGCTGAACTGCGCGTCGATAATTGTCCGCGGCGCTTTCTTGATATCCGGCGGCTGCGCGTGCTGATAGACCTTATCGCCGCCGTAAACGGTTATTTCCTTAATATCATCGGCGTTTATTTTATTTTTCGTTTTCAAAGCCAGCGCCGCATCGATGCAGGCGTGGGTCAGCCCACAGCAGGGATAGGGCTTGTCCCCGATGTTAAGCACCTCCCACCTTTTCCCGAGGTCGGCGGTTAACAGGGTAGGGTCGTAGTCCCCGCCCATGTAGGTCATATAAAGTCCTGTCCTCCCCTCGAACGGGTCGCGCTCGCCAGTGATGCCCCTTTCCGCCATCAGGGCGGCGGTAATCCCCCCTTTGGCCGCCAGGCCCGGCCCCATTCTTTTAGCCAGGGCGCCGTCCGCCACGCCGGTGCCGGCGCCGCCGCACTGATGGTAGGCCAGACCTAAGGCGTTTATCATTCTCTCTTCATCAAGTACCATTATCCTGCCGGCGACGGCGGCGCTGCCCAGGAACCCGAAAAGCGTGGTCGGGTGCCAGCCGGAGGCCATGGCGCTGCCGCCCGGTTTGCTTGCCAGTCCCAGCCTCGCCGTGAGGTCGCCCCCCAGAGCAACCGCCGTGATTAGTTCCTTACCACTTATCTTGCCCATCCGCTCCGCCACCGCAAAGGCCGTGGATACCGCCACGCACCCGATGTGCACCAGCGCCACCTGGTGACCGTCATCGTAATCAAGGGCGTGAATCATAGTGCCGTTTACCTGGGCGGCGTTTGGGGCGGGGCACTTGAAGCCGTAAGCGATAACCGTGCTCTGATTGGCGCCTCCCCACTCCGTTACCATGTCCACCAGTTCTTTAACCCCCGCCTTAGACGAACCTCCCAGCGCCGTCGCCAGGCTGTCCAGTACTTCCTGCTTGACTGCCACCACGGCGTCGCTTGGGATATCTTCGTGCCTGGTGTTTACAAGGTGTTTTACTATTTCGTTTATGGCTGTCATAACTTATTACCTCTTAAGAACGGTGGCGGCCAGTCGGCTTCGGTTTTCTCATCTGCCTTGAAGCGGTGATTACATTTGGCGTGCCCTTCGTAAATGGTCGTCGTACGTGTAAAGCCGAAGCCCCTGACTTTACCGGCGACGAAATCAAGATAGCAGTAGTACGGTAAAAATTCATCTGTGCCATGCTCATGATACAGCTTTTGGGAAGCGCATTCCGTAAAGTCTAGGCCATAGTCGAAATTTCTCCCGTCTCCTTCGACGAACGTATAGACGTAATCACCGGGATATCGCTTTTCCTGCGACCTTATAGCTCCTTGACGATTTTGCTCCAGTCTCTGTTCTGACGTGAGTCGTTGAGAAAACGGGATAGGTGACTGGGACTCACTGGCTTTTTTAATATAGCCATTATAGATTATCTTGCCGGCCTCTTCCGCTGTTTTACCGTATTCTTTCATGGTTTTATAAAGCGCCAGATACCGTACCGAATTAACCAGGTGTCGTGTAAAATTATTCTCATCTCCGCCGATATAAGGAATTTGGGGGATCAGGTTTTCAAATGCCTGACGCGTTTCCTGCGTCATTCGGTACGACTGTATTTCACCGTACTGCTTGAGAAGCAGTGGGTTCCACCGTTTCACGTCCTCCTCAAACTTGTTAAGCAGTTCTGACTTTTTCCTGGTGTAATATTCTTTATCTATCGGATATGCCATTATTCCTCTTTCTTAAGTCACCCCGCCCCCCAGCGCAATCACTTCTCCCGTGACGTAGTCCGACTGGTCGGAACATAGGAAATAAGCCAGGTCGGCGGCCTCCTCCGGCGTGCCTAGCCGACCCCACGGAATAATTTTAGCCAGGCCCCCCTGGTCTTTCTTGCGGGCTTCCTCCCAGGTTATGCCTTCCGCCTCGGCCATCTTCTGGAAGCTCTCGTCCCTCAAGTTGGTCACTATCATGCCCGGGTTGATGCCGTTGACGTTGATTTTATACTTGGCCAGCTCCAGCGCCAGGCTTTTGGTCAGGCCGATGGTGCCGTATTTGGCGGCGGAGTAGGCCGCGCTGCCCGACACGCCGTGCGTCCCCGCCAGCGAGCAGAATATTACGATTTTCCCCCCTTTACCCCCCGCCACCATGCCTTTAGCCGCCGCCTTGCAGATAAGGAAAGAGCCCACTAAATCTATGTCTATTATCGACCGTATGTCCTTTTCCGAAAGGTCAATGACCGGCACGCCCACCGGACCGCGTATGGCGGCGGCGTGCACCAGTATGTCCATTCTCCCGAATTTTTTCATGACCTTGTCCATACCGGCGTCTATTTCTTTACTGACGTTGATATCCATCGTTAGAGCCAGGGCTTTTCTGCCCGCCGACTCTATTTCCTTGACGATTTCATCCAGGCCGCCCCACCCCTCGTCGCCGGGGAACATGCTTTTCGGCGCGGCGAATTTGTCAACCACCACCACGTCCGCCCCTTCTTTCGCCAGGCGCAGGGCGACGGCATGCCCCATGCCCCTCTTGCTGGCGGCCCCGGTTACCATGGCGACTTTTCCCTTCAGGCTGCTCATAATGTGTCTGTTCTCCTTATCATATTCTTTATACAGGATACTATATATTAGTAAAACTGGTATAATAACGTCAAAAGTGGTTATCATCAATCATCGGGGAGGCCGTCATGCTGCTCAAAGACAGGGTTGCCATCGTCACCGGGGGAACTAAAGGAATCGGCAAGGGCATTTCCTTAAAATTTGCGCGGGAGGGCTGCGATGTCGTCATCAATGCCCGGCACATCGAGGACGCTCGTAAGGTCGCTGCGGAAATAAAAGCCATGGGACGCCGGTCGCTGGCCATCGCCGCCGATGTTTCTAAAAGTGCTGGTGTGAACGACATGGTGGCGCGGACGATTAAAGAATTCGGGAAAATAGATATCCTGGTGAATAACGCCGGGGGGGTCTCCGGCGACGCCAAAATCGAGGATACCACCGACGAGGCATGGCAGAGGGTTATCGGCGTAAATCTTACCGGCCAGTTTTTATGCTGCCGCGCCGTGGTGCCCCATATGAAGAAAAAGAAACACGGTAAAATCATCAATGTTGCCTCGATGGGCGCCATCCATCCACCCGCGCCGATTGTGCACTATCACTCGGCTAAGGGCGGAGTGCTTGGACTGACGACCGACCTGGCTTTTGAGCTGGCTCCATATAATATTACGGTCAACGCTATTCTGCCGGGCCCGATACGCACGGAATTTTTTACCGAAATGCTGAATAAAATGACTGCTGCCGAGGGTAAGGCTTTCTTCAAAATGCTCGAAAATAAAGTGCCGATGCACCGCATGGGCGAGCCGGAAGAAATCGCGGGTGTGGCTCTGTTCCTGGCCTCGGAGCTCTCCTCTTATGTCACCGGCCAGGCCATCAACGCCGGCGGCGGCTTGCCCCTTGAGCCGCAATAACCGTGATTATTTCCCGATATATTTCAGGGCGTTCTTTCCCGCAATCCGCCCGGTGTTCATAGCGAAGGCGGAAGCCAGCCCGGAGGAGCACTTTATGGGATAGCTGTCCCCGTACATGCCCCCCGCGTCAAACCCCGCCGCGTAAAGTCCCGGGATGACCGCGCCCTTTTTATTGATTACCTCGGCTTTTTCGTTGATTTTTATTCCCCCCATCGTCCCCAGGCAGACGGTACGCGCTTTCACGGCGTAATATTTGGGGCCGGTAAGCAGGTGGAGGTATTTGGGGTCTTTGGCAAAAAGGTCATCGTGGCGCTTTTCACAGCAAGAGTTGTATTCATCGACCGTCGCTTTCAGGGTTGCTGTACTTACCCCCATTTGCTCCGCCAGCCCTGCAACGGAGTCCGCCACGAAAAGCTCCTTGGTCCCTCTTTCCAGGGCGGCGTTGATTTCCCGGTAAATATCGGTCGGTTTCGTCCCCGGCAGGGTGTTTACATTAACGCTCTTGGTAATCCCATTCTCAATCATCCGGCTTAAGGCAGTATCGTCGAAGATGCTGTAAGTGAAGCCTTCTTTGAATCTCGCGTTGGCGTTCCCTACCGACGAATCGTAAAAGGCGACGCTTTCGTCGCAGAAACGCTCCCCGTGCGGATCGACCCAGAGGTCGGGCTGGACCACGGCGCATTCCAGTTGGCAGCCCATGGCGAAATCAGGCCCGATGGGTCCAGCGCGGTATAACTCGAGGAGACTGATATTTTCCTCCTCCGCCCCGCTTTCCCAGGCCATGCGGATGCCGTCCCCCATTTTATCTACGTTCCCGATGGCTACCAGATTAATGTCTAAATCAAATCCCGTGTACTTTTTAATCCACTCTTTGTTGTTCAAATAACCGCCGCTGGCGATTACCACAACCTTAGCGGCAAAAGGTGTATCCTCGCCATCTACCTCTGCAATAACCCCCCTGATGTTTTCACCCTGCTTAACGATTCTCTTTACAGGTGTTGCCAGCTTGATGTCCACCCCTTTTTCCCTGACTCTGGTGGTGAGTGCTTTGACTACCGCCTCACCCTTCCCCTTGACCACGTGATATGTCCGCGGCGAGTCCGGCATATTAATCGTGGCGTCGGCAAAGACCACGCCCTGCTGCTGCAGCCAGCCTATGGTCGCGCCCGATTCGTTGATAATCGCCCGCACCAGCCGCGGGTTGGCCAGCCAGTGACTGTACTCCATGATGTTTTTGAATGCCTCGTCCCGACTGTACGTAATATATCTCTCACGCTGCATATCGCTTTCAACGGCGAAGGTGCCTTCGAAGAAATTTGAAGTACCCCCCGGCGAACGCTCTTTTTCAAAAATAATGACCCTGGCCCCGCCCTCCGCCGCCGTCAGGGCCGCTGCCAGCCCCGCCGCCCCCGAGCCTATGACTGCAACATCGGTTTCCGCAGGTAAATTATTCATATTTCACCTCCAAAAATAACTAGTAGCTGCTCCAGAACTTGACTGGTGTAATCTTGAGCCGCAGGTCGCACTGGAGGCAGCGCTTTGCTTCACACTCTACTACTTTTTCGTCGAGGTCTGCCACCACTTTGCAGTAGCTTTTTACTCTTTCTTCAACTGGCACTTGAGCATCTCCGCAGCGCGTAAGTGAAGCAAAACCGTCTTGCCGTCCTATGTTTTTCTCCGGCTCTGTAACCGGTGCCAGTGTCTCGCTGATATCCCCGCTGCCCCCCAAATGTCTATCCAGGGCAACCGCCACCTTCCTGCCGGAGGCGATAGCCTTGATAACGGACGAAGTGCCGTTGACCGCGTCCCCGGCGGCAAAAACCCCTTCCTTACTGGTGGTAAAAGTAAACTCATCCACCTCTATAAGGTTGCCCGCTGCGGTATTAATCCCGAAGCCCTCCGGTATATCCGGCCGCTGCCCGATGGCGAATATCACGGTGTCGGCGTTGATTACGTGTCGTGAGTCTTCACGGGTCTCTATCTGGGGATTTTTCTCCTCATCGAAGGTCAGCGAGGTTACCTCCAGGCATTCCACTCCCGTAATCTTTCCGTTTTCCGTTAAAATACGGGTAAAGGTCCGGGTGGGGTAAACCGTTATCCCCTCCTCCTCCCCCTGCTGTATCTCGTCATCCGTTGCCGGCATTGTTTCTCTTACTTCCAGGCAGGCCATCCTGACCTCCGCCCCCAGCCTCCGCGCCGCCCGCGCGCAGTCGAAAGCCACGTTGCCTCCCCCCAGCACTAGCACATTTTTACCGATGTCCAACTTGTTCCCCAGGTTAATCTCCCTTAAAAAGTCGGCGCCAATCAATACCCCGGCATTATCGGCGCCGGGAATCTTGAGTTTTTGCCCTTGATGTGTCCCTAAAGCCACAACAACGCCGTCATAGCCTGTATTTAGAAGCTCATCGATGGACTCCACACGCGTGCCGGTCTTAATTTCCACACCCATATCTTCTACGTATTTTATCTCCCGGTCCAGCACCTCGCGGGGCAGCCGGTATTCCGGGATGCCGGCCCGCAGCATCCCCCCGACGAAAGGCAGCGCCTCGAATATCGTAACCTCGTGTCCCTGCAAGGCTAAATAATAAGCGGCCGTCAGCCCCGCCGGCCCCGCCCCGATAACCGCCGCTTTCTTGCCGGTGGCTGGTTTCTTCTCCGGTTTCAGACCACTTCCGTCATGCTCCGCCGCGTAGCGCTTAAGCTCCCTGATGGAAATCGGCTCGTTTATTTCTCCGCGACGGCAGACGTCCTCGCAGGGACGGTCGCACACGTAGCCCAGCACACCGGGGAAGGGCGCTTTTTCTCTTATCACTGCCGCGGCAGAGCGGTAGTCCTTTTCCCCGATAAAGCGCAGGTAACGCGGGACATCTATTTCCGCCGGGCAGGTGTAGCGGCATGGCAGCAAAGCCTGTTTCCTATTTTTCCCTTTTGTCAGTTCTTCCTTGTCCATGATGGCCCCGCTGGGGCACACCTCCGCGCAGGCCCCGCAGAAGCGGCAGCCCGACTCCGCCAGTGATAGTCCGTTTTCCGTCCCGATATACCTTTGCTCATCCTTGGTCTTTTCGACTAATATCCCCACCCCCCGCAGGTCCTTACAGGCCCGGATACAGCGCGTGCACATGACGCATTTATTGGGGTCGATGGTGAAGAGCGGGTTGCTGTTATCGACGGCGAAAAGCCGCGCCGGTCCCTGCGGCTTGTATTCTTCCTCGGAAATGTACTGCTTGAGCGACTGCAGTTCGCAGTTGAGGTACTTGACGCAGGTGCCGCAGTCGGCAGGATGCCCGATGAGTATTTTTTCCATCGCTTGCCGGCGCGCCTCGGCGATTCTTTTTGACTTTGTCCTGACGGTCATCCCCTCGGCGACCGGCGTGGTGCAGGAAATAACCAGCTCGTCGTTCCCCTCCACCTCCACCACGCAAAGACCGCAGTCCCCGGTCGTCTCCAGGTCGGGATGGTAGCATAGATAGGGAATATAGATGCCCGCTTCCAGAGAAGCTTCCAGGACGCTCTTGCCCGATTGTGTTTCTATATCGCGTCCGTCTATGTTTAGCTTAATGGTTTCCAAACATCACTCTTTAAGAAAAGACGGGTAGAGAGGTCTAAATGCAATTATAGTATATGAACAAGGGAGTGGCAAATTAGACTAATGAGTAAAGAAAGGCTTTTGACTATAGCCCCAGGTAGGCTTTCTTGATGTGCTCGCTGGCCAGGCAGGTGGCGCAGTCGCCCTCCATGACAACCCGACCGTTTTCCAGTACGTAAGCCCTGTCCGATATTTCCAGGGTATGCCTTACGTTCTGCTCAATCAGCAATATCGTTATGCCCTGGTCGCGCAGCGCCTGAACGATTTTAAAGACCTCCATCACTACCAGCGGCGCCAGGCCGTTCGAAGGCTCATCGATGATGCACAGCTTGGGTATGGACATCAGCCCCCGCCCCATCGCCACCATCTGCTGCTCCCCGCCGCTCAATGTACGGGCCAGCTGTTTCTCTCTCTCTTTTAATCGGGGAAATATTTTGTAAACCCGCTCCAGCGTGTCCTGTTTTTTCTTCCAAGCGGGCTTGGAATACGCGCCTAATTCCAAGTTCTCGTGGACGCTCATTTCGGTAAAGAGCTTCCTGCCCTCCGGTATGTGAGAAATCCCCAGCTCGGTAATGATATGGGGCGGCAACCGATCTATTTGTTTGTCCAGGAATTTGATACTGCCAGAGGCTATGGGCATCAAACCTGTGATGGCGTGGACTAGGGTTGATTTCCCTGCCCCGTTGGCTCCGATAAGGGCTACTATTTCACCCTGATTTACCTTCAGGCTAACATCCCAGAGTACCTGTACATTGCCGTAAAAAGCGTTTATGTTATTAACTTCCAGCATCGGATGCTTCTCCCAGGTATACCTCGATTACCTTTTTACTGTTGGCTACTTCTTCAGGGGTTCCGTCGGCGATTTTCTTGCCGTGATGTAGAACTATAATTCTATCGCAGATGCCCATAATGGCCTTCATAACATGCTCAATCATGATAATCGTGATACCTTTTTTCTGTATCTGCTTTACCAGTTCCATAGTATCGAGAAGCTCGGTCTGGTTAAGACCGGCCATCAGCTCATCCAGTAGCAGTAGCGTCGGCTTCGTGGCCAATGCTCTGGCTACTTCGAGTCGTTTCTGGTTCACTAGGGTCATGTCTCTGGCAGGTGTGTAAGCAACTTTTGATAGTCCCACGAACTCCAGCAGTTCTAACGCCACTTTGGTAGCCTCCGCTGTCGAGAGTCCTTTTAAAGGCCCGAAGAGCGAGCCCACCCGTACGTTTTCTATAACTGGTAGATTGCCGAATATTTTGACGGTTTGGAAAGTCCTGGCTATACCCAGCCGGCATATCTTGTACGGCCTGAGTCCGTTTATTTGTTCATCCCTGAATTTTATTACGCCGGGCTTGGGCTCGAGCGCCGCCGAAATCAAGTTAAATAGGGTCGTCTTACCAGCGCCGTTCGGGCCTATCAGGCCTAGAATCTCTCCCTCGTCGACGTAAAAATCGACCTCCGAGACCGCCGCCAGACCGCCGAAATATTTTGTTACTTTTTCACCCTCGAGTAGGTGCACTTCTTGCTCCTCTGATTCGTCTCCATAGATTCTGGATTAATCCCGTTATTCCGCTTGGCAGGTAAATGATGGTAAGGACCAGGATGGCGCCGAAGATAAGCATATAGTAGTTCTTCAGGCTGCCCGTCATCAACCATTCCTGTAAGTAGGAAAAGAATACCGCGCCTACTACCGGACCGTAAATGCTGCCCATACCGCCGAAAATAGCCATCAGCGCCGGGCTGAAAGACATCATTGGATTAAAAGCAACTCCCGGGTCGATATACGTAAATTTAGTTGCCATGACAGCACCGGCAGCGCCCATAAAAACGGCGCTAATTGCAAAGGTGATTACCTTCACCATGGTTACGTTGATGCCTGTATGGCCTGCGGCCTCTTCATTCTCGCCGATACTTGCCAGCGCCAGCCCGTATCTGGATTTCCTTATAATGTATGCCACAATCATCGTGACGATGAAGATGCCCAGCAGGTAATAAAATATCGTTTCATTGCTCTGATATATGACAAAATGGCCGCGCGTGCCTTCGATGGTAATCTCCCAGTAGTGAATCACTTCTTTCATCAGCACCACAAGACCGAAGGTAAACATGGCGAAGTAGATTCCCCTAAGCCTTAGCGTTATGGCGCCCACGATGAAGGCGAGAATAAAGCTGGCAATACCGCCGATTAAAATAACGAAGATAAACGGCATCCTTTCACCGAACATCGCCGCAGCGTAGATACCAACCCCGTAAAAGGCGGCTGATGCAAGTGAAATGTAGCCGGTGCTGCCGGAAAAAATCGTCCAGCTTACGGATAGAACCATATAAAGTATAAAATACGTGAACAGCGTAACGATATACCCTGAGCCGTAGAGAGGCGCTAATGCTACCAGTATCAGGAGTAGTACAGGTATCCCCGGTTGCATTGCCGCCCGTTTCCAGTTAATGCTGCTAAAATTCATCTATTATTTCCCCATAATACCTTTTGGTCGCACCAGCAGTAATATAATAAATATCACATAATAAGAGGCTACGGTTAAGCCCGGCTGCCAGTATGATACAGCACTGCCGATAATGCCTAAAACAAATCCTCCGATAAAGCTGCCGGGGATACTTCCCAAGCCGCCCAAAGTGACGACTACGATAGCGATGACAGTATATCCCAGGCCCATGCTTGTAGAGAGTGAATAACAAATACTGATTAACGAGCCGGCGACGCCCGCCATGGCAGCGCCGAAGCCGAAACACAGCGCCAGTACGAAGTCGATATTAACTCCCATCAAGCCGGCGGTAGAGGGGTCTTGGGCGGCTGCTCTGATAGCCTTGCCGGTACGGGTGTTTGTTAAAAATAAATAAAATGCTATGCCGATAACAACAGCGAACGCTGCCGCGACTATCCGGTTTTGAGTAAATAATGCCCCAGCCACACTGATGCTTGTGTTTAGATACGTGTAACTATGGGGCGTTGTACCCCAGATTAGAATGCCGATATTCTGAACGATGAAATAAATACCGAAGGCGGCCAGCAGTGAATTGCTTTCATAAATACCAGGGTGGGCTGACCTCAACCTTATACTGGTAAAAACGGTGCGGTAAAGTAAAAAACCCACGAGAAACATTACTGGGCCGACTATGACAACGGTGAGAAGAGGGTCAACGCCGCTTTCCTGCAGCCAGTAGGTTGCGAAAGCCCCTATCATTAGGAATTCGCCGTGGGCAATGTTTAGCACCTTGGCGACGCCGTACTGAAGGCTAAGCCCCATAGAAACCAGCGAATAAATGCCGCCGATTAATAGGCCGCCTAAAAAGATATTAAGAAACTGTTCCATTACGTTATCTCAAAGTGACTTGCAAACCTTGCAGACATTATACAATATTCTGGTATTGTAATACCAGCAGGCTACCTGAAGGCCATAATTGGTATCTATTTTAGAGGATACCAGCGGGTCTTACCCCAGGTATGACCTCCAGATAGCCTGTATTTTGTTGTATATATATATTACTATTTAGTTTTCCAGAAGATTAGGGAGCTGGCCACGGTGACTTAGGATAGATAAACGGCGCGGTGTTGTGTTCATCGTTATCGATGACTTCAAAGATGCCGCTCTGCCACTGGCCTATCTGACCGGCGTAGCATTCCTGCGGCAGGAGTCCGCC
>JAFGHK010000028.1 GCA_016930185.1 Dehalococcoidales bacterium
AACCTGGTGCCGGCGGACTTTGCTGTAAGCGATGCCGAGGGCCCTATATACTTCACCCTTATTGACTACGCTTCTATATATCAAGACGAAGAAATTACCTTTTCCACCTTTGATGAATTATTTAGTAAGACCGATGAAGGTAAAATATCATATGCTATTATTGGGTGGGGTTCATTCATTACTGGTTACAGTCGCTGGGCTAATACATCATCGATTAGAAAAGAATACGTAGGTTACGATATCACCTGTGTCGATGCGGAAATACAGTTTGGGCAACCCCCTGCTAATGGTGTAGTCGCCATCGGCAGGTTCGACCCCCAGGCTACTGGAGAGGCCTTAAGCCAACAGGGTGAATGGCCGTCCTGGGCGGTAGCTGCTTATACTACGGAAGATTATCACGGCGTTACCATCCACAGCTGGGGCAGCGGACTGGAGTTCCATCTTGAGAACAGATTGATTCCCCCACACATTGATGAGTTAGGCCGTGCCAAGCCACTGGCGGTTACGGATAAATACCTTTTCTATGCCGCTTCAGTAGAAACGGTAAGACAGATGATTGACGCCAGTCAAAATCAATACTCAAGCCTAGCCGACCTGCCGGAATACGCCGCCATTGCCGACGGTTTATCTAATCTTAAAGCATATGTCGCTATAATATCAGAAGGTTCTCAAGCTAATGTTGGTTTATATATTAATGTCAATCCACAATATAAAGATAAGCCGATTTACTTATCTAACTATGTAGAACCGTTGTTAAAAAATTATTTGACTTTCGGCTCTGGTTTAGGTAGAGATGCAAAAGGAACTTATATGGCAGTGGTTCTTTATCATGAGAATCACGATGATGCGTTGGAAAATTTCTCTCTCTTAGAACAGCGTATAAAAAACCTTAGTTCACTGATTGACTATAATCCATGGAGTGAAAAAATAACCAATGTTGATATAGAGGTTGAGGGAAACATGCTTCTTGCCAAGCTTTATACGGATTCTCTTTCACTCTGGGCAAGCTGGATTTATACTTATGACAATCTGTTGTTCCACGAGGAGTAGGCATGTTATCATTATCCCGTCATGTCCGTCTTGAATGAAGAGTTAACTCAATTCTTAAAGTCGCACGGTGCCAGTCTGGTCGGCTTTGCTGACCTCAATGAAATAGATGCAGAAGCGCGTGACGATTTTCCTTACGGTATCTCGATTGCCGTCGCCCTGAAACCGCAAATTATTGCCGGTATCAAGGATGGGCCGAACCAGTCTTATTACGAAGAATACAAACGTGCCAATCAAATGCTGGATAATCTGGGGCAGATGACGGCGCAATTTCTCAAAGACAGGGGATATAAAGCCAGAGCCGGCCCCGCCACGTTTGAAGAGGATAAAGGCACTCTCGCCGCTAAACTCCCCCACAAGACCGTTGCTACCCGCGCCGGACTCGGCTGGATTGGCAAGTGCGCCCTGCTGATAACCAGGAAATACGGCTCGGCGGTACGCCTGACGACGGTGCTGACGGACGCGCCTCTGGAAACCGGCAAGTCGATAAACGAGTCCCTGTGCGCGCGCTGCACCCGTTGCATAGATGCCTGCCCGGCCAAAGCACATACCGGGGAGAACTGGCAGGCAGGGATGCCGCGCGAGACCCTATACGACGCCTTTAAATGCCACGATAAAACCCACGAGCTTTCCCTGAAGTCCTTCGGCGAGGCGGTGGCTATCTGCGGGCTTTGCATCGTCGCCTGCCCGTGGACGCAGGACTATCTTAAGAGAGTGCTTAACTGGCATCTTATTGGTCTATTTCCCTTTTATTCTTTTTGACGCCCCCGCCCCCCGATGTTATTATCATTCAGAGGATTATTATGCAGCGTTTACGTATCAGGTTCAGCCGCGGCGAGGAAATTAAGTATATATCCCACCTCGACCTGATGCGGCTGTGGCAGCGGGCCTTGAACCGTGCCAACATCGCTCTGGCATATTCCGAGGGTTTTAGTCCCCACCCGCGCGTGTCCCTGGCACTGCCTTTAGCGTTGGGCGTTACCAGCGAGGCGGAGTTGATGGATATCGTGCTGGAGAAATTCGTATCGCCGCACTCCTTCACCGCCGCCGTGGGCCGGCAGTTGCCGAGCGGTGTCACTATCAGCGGCGTTTTTAATACCCCTCTTAAGCTGCCTTCTTTGCAGTCACAGGTGCGGCAGGCGGAATATACCGTCGCTATCCCCACCGATAAAAAAAAGATTGAAATCGAGTCGTCTCTCAACTCCCTGCTGGATAAGGACAGCCTCCCATGGGAGCACCGGCGCGATACCGGGCCGCATAAATACGACCTGCGCGCCCTGATTGACGACCTCTGGCTTATCGACTGGCGTGAGGGGCTCTGCAACATCGGCATGCTGCTGCGCTGCGACAGCACCGGCTCGGGCCGGCCGGAGCAGGTAGCCATCGCCTTGGGCTTTGAAAAATATCCCGAGTCGATACACCGCAAGAAGCTGATACTCAAGACTAACTAGACATATTAAAAAGGCTGAAACAACTTATGCCGAATGAAAAAGCCTCCCTTCTAGAACAAAAAGTCCTTGCTTATATACGTGAGAAAAAGCTCGTCTCACCGGGCGAAAAGCTGATGGTGGCTGTTTCCGGTGGGGCGGACTCCGTTTGTCTGCTCTATGTGCTGGCGGGATTAAGACAGGAGCTTGGAATCGACCTGCATATAGCACATCTGAATCACGAATTACGGGGCAAGGAATCTGAGGCAGACGCCAGATATGTGGCCGGGCTGGCTAAACGACTGGGTATTCCTGCTACTGTAGAGTCCCGCGACGTTAAGGTTTATCAGAAGCGGCATCGGCTTTCCATGGAAGAGGCCGCCCGCGAGTTACGCTACGATTTTTTCTTTAACGTCGCTAAAGAAGCGGGGGCGCGTAAGGTAGCCGTAGGCCACACCGCTGACGACCATATCGAAACGCTGCTGATGCACCTGATTCGCGGCAGCGGCATGAACGGACTGCGAGGACTGGTGCCGGCAACCAATTTAAAGGTATCCGGCGGCAGGCTGTCTGTAACCCGCCCCCTCTTATGCTTTAGTCGGCAGGAGGCCGTTGCTTATTGCCGCGCCAGTGGGCTTAAGCCCCGACTCGATGCCTCAAACATGTCTACAGAGCCCCTGCGCAACAAGGTCCGCCATGACCTCATTCCCGAGCTTAAGAAATACAATCCCCGGATTTCTCAAGCCCTGGCGCGACTCTCCCGAAACGCCGCCGCCGACCTTGATTTTATCGATGCCGAGGCGCGGCGGCTTATGAACAGCATCCTTAAGGTGAATAAAGATTCGGTCGTTATTGATAAAAAAGGCTTTCTTGTCCTGCACCCTGCCCTCCAGCGCCGCCTGCTCCGCCTTTCCATAGAGTCGATGCTGGGCAGCCTTAAAGACATCGAGGCCGGCCACATCGAGGATATCATTGATGCACTCGATAAGCCTGCGGGGAGGGCTATCGGGTTGCCCTTCGGTCTTTGTTTCACCATTGAGTATGACAGGTATGTCCTCGCGCCGGAGTCAATCTCGCTTTGTCCTTTTCCTGCCCTGGCAGGAGAAAAAGAGCTGAAAGTACCCGGCAGGACTGTATTTTCAGGGTGGGAAGCTGAAGCTGTTATTGTTACGCCATCCCAGTTTAAGAAAGAAGGCGGTGAGGATAACGATTCCTCCGCCTGTTTCGACTTTGCTAGGGTCGGCAGGAAACTCACCGTTCGCCGCCGCCTTCCCGGAGACCGCTTTCAGCCGCTGGGCATGGTGCAGCCCAAAAAGCTGAATGTCTTTATGATTGACGCCCGGATTCCCCGGAAATGGCGGCCGCGTGTCCCCATCGTCTGTTCCGGTGATGATATTTTATGGGTGGTCGGCTACCGCATCGATGAGCGTTATAAAGTCCGCCCGGATACCGATAAAGTCCTGCGACTGGAATTCAAGCGTACCTAG
>JAFGHK010000029.1 GCA_016930185.1 Dehalococcoidales bacterium
CTCGGTCAGCGTGTACTCCCCCTTAATCCTCCTCCCCCCTTGAGTGCCTAGCTGCGGAGCGGTCAGCATGATAAAGCTCCTCTCGAAGCCCGGCACGTATTTCTTCATAAAGTCGTAGGTAATCAACGCCCGCTTTCTGGCCTGGATATCTATCCTCGTCAGTTGCTCCACGTCCATGGCGTCGGTACGCCGGGACTGCGGCTGCATGCAGTGGTACCAGACCGTGTTCGGCTGGCTTTTCAGGATGCCTTTAAAGAAATAGGGGTACCCGCCGAGCTTGCCCAGCTCCTGCATCAGTTCCTTGTATTTTTCCGGCTGCGACGCTTTAAAGCGGTCGAATTTCTTAAGGTTGACGTTGGTCAGCCACCAGACAAAAGCCAGCCAGGCCGTCCGGCGCTTGTTATCGCAATCGTTATCGAACTCCGCCCCCGCCGCCACGAACATGTCCCCGTCCCCCGTCGCGTCGATAATTACCTTTCCCAGGATTGCCTGCCGTCCGCTCTTGCTCTCGAAGAAAACCCCCCTGACGGCGTTGTTTCTCATGATTACCTGCGTGCCCCAGGAGTGCAGCAGCAGCTCCGCCCCCGACCCCAGCACCATGTCGTTAAGCTCGTCCTTGAGTATCTCGGGGTCGACCACCGCCGAATACAGCACCCTCTGCACGCCGGTGTTGTGGTCCTTGCGCACGTAGAACCACCCCAAATTGGCGTCGAGGTAATAGTCAACCGCCTTTTCCTCGGCGGAGCCGCGGTCTTTCTTTTTCGTGTAAGACGTCCCGCCCCGCTTGTCCAGTCGATTTAAAAGCTCCGTGGTCAGCCCGTAGATATGCTGCCTGCCGCTGATATCGGAAAGATTGGGAATGATGTTAACTAGTCCCCCCGTCGCCATGCCCCCGAGGTGCCCGTATCTTTCAATGAGTACCGTTTTCGCGCCGTTCCTGGCCGCGCTGATTGCCGAGGCGACGCCGCCCGGTCCCCCTCCCACAACTATTACATCCGCTTCACGCCATACCTTGATATCTCTAGCGGGTTCTCTGACAGTTTTCTTCTCTGACATGTCCCACCTCCAAAACCAAGGGGGCAGTCTCTAGCTACCCCCCGTTTGGTTTTTGTATCTTGGTTATTCACGCCTAGTGTGGCGGAGTAAAAGAAGGCCCTACCAGTGCCGGGCCCTCGTATTTGTGATCGACTTTTTTATTAACGTCCGGCAGGGGGACGCCTTGCTTGACCAGCTGTTTTTGCAGCGACTTGATATCCACGTTTTTGATGCCTACCCCGGCTTGCAGTGCCATAGCAGCGGCGGCGCCGGCGGCCTCCCCGAAGGCGATACAGTGCGGGATGAGGTTGAAATAGTCCTGGACATCCAAGTCCGATGAGAAAGCGCGGCAGGCCACCATGAAGTTATCCACGTTCTTGGGCAGCAGGCAGCGGTAGGGGATGTACATGTTGGGATGGTCCAGTGAGTCCTGCCCCCGGTCGAGGTCGGGGAAGATAGCGATAGTGTCCTTGAACGGCTGGTTGTCGGAGAGGTCTTTCTTGCCAAGCTGGTATTCGCCTACCATGCGGCGACTTGACCGCGTACCGAGTTGCGGGTCGGTCAGCACGAGGAAAGCCTTTTCAAAACCCGGCACGTTCTTACGGTAGAACTCAATGGTCTTGCCGGCGATTTTATGTCCTAGGAATTCAACGCGCGTAAGCTCTTCCACGTCTATCTGGCTCTTGTTGGGGTAGCGACTGTGGAACCACATTACCGATTCCTGGTCGGGCAGATTGCTGGGCATAAAACCGCCCTGCCCGCCGTATTCGTTGGCTTTGCGCATCAACCCCATGAATTCCTTCATATTGTTCCTGCGGAAATCCATTGCCTTTTTGTAGTCTACCCCGGCAACCCAGAAGCAGACAGCCAGATTGGCGATGCGGAAGTGGGCCGGGATAGCGGTTTCACATTCGATATTGGCATAAGGAAAGAGGTCGCCGTCCCCGGTGGAATCGATGACTACCTTACCGAGGATAGCCTGGCGACCTGACTTGCTTTCGATGATAACGCCCTTGCAGTGATTGCCTTCCATAATCGGCTCGGTGCCCCAGGCGTGTAGGTAGACCTTGATGCCGGCTTCTTCGACCATTTCATTAAGGATAATTTTTGAAATTTCGGCGTCGATGAGGGCGGCATAGACCACCCGGTCGAGGCGTGTATAGAAAAAACTGCGTTCGAAGTAATACCTGACCAGCTCCTTGTCCAGGGAGCCCCAGTGCTCTTTCTTGGGCATATCTACTGCATTGCGGGTAATAAGTCGGTCAATCCACTCCTGGGTAATGCCGGCAATCTGCTGTTTTCCTGTATAGTCGCAGAGCTGGGGGATAATCGTAACCAGGCCGCCGGTGCCCATACCGCCCAGGTGGCCGTAGCGCTCGATGAGGACGGTATCCGCTCCGTTGCGGGCGGCCGAGACCGCGGCGCCGATGCCCCCCGGACCCCCGCCAACGACCACCACGTCGGCATGGCGGATGACTTTTGTGTCTCTGGCTTTTTCCCTGATATAATCAACGTTCTTGGTCATAATTCTGCCTCCGATTGAACTTGCTTGATTTTTCTTAAAGAAATAGTGGCGCTTATAAAAAAGAATATAAGATTGGCTGGTTTGATGTCAAATTCGCCGGAGCGATTTTAATCACATCCTGCGATATCGCAGTTCGGTAAAATCTCCCGGGGAGAGCCTGGTAATCAACGTTCCCCCACTTGAGCTTCCGGTTGCTGAAACCCTTGGTTTCAAATTTGAAATATTTAACCAGACCTGCCGTTCAGGTGCAGTTCGGCTCTCTTGTTTTTTCCTCCGTGATGGACTATAATCCCACCCGAATGCCAGGCTGGGGGTGGTAATTCTAGTATCCCTAACAGGGTCATTTCGATAATAAAAATGTTGGAGGTGGAGACATGTTGAATAGAGCTGATGTTGTAATAATAGGAGGCAGTGCTGCTGGGGCTACAGCAGCAATAAGCTGCCGAAGGCGATATCCGGATAAAAAGGTGATTCTCGTGCGCAAGGAGGAACAGGTTCTTGTTCCTTGCGGTATACCGTATATCTTCGGAACGTTGGGTAGCCCCATGAAAAACCTGATTCCGGATAAATTGTTGCATGATAATGATATCAATGTTGTTGTTGATACTGCACAACAAATTAATAAAGAGAGAAAGGTAGTACATACCGATGGTGGCCAGGATATTGAATACGATAAGCTTATCATAGCTACCGGCGCAAATCCTCTAGCTTTGCCGATTCCCGGTAGTGAGAAGGAAAACGTCTTCGTAATTGAGAAAGATATTGCTTATCTTCAGAATATGCTTGATGAGGTCAATAAGGCCAAGGATATAGTTATCATCGGTGGTGGCTTTATCGGGGCGGAGTTTGCCGATGAGTGCAAGAAAAACCGGGATAATAACGTAACTATTGTGGAAAGATTACCGCATTGTCTCCAGTTAGCCTTCGATGATGAATTTTGCATCGAGGCGGAAAAAATGCTTAATGATAGGGGAGTTAAAATCATAACCAATCAAACGATAGTTGAAATACTGGGGGACAAAAAGGTTAGTGCCGTACGATTGTCTGACGGACGGGAGCTAAGGGCTGATGTTGTTATCGGCAGTATAGGGGTGCGGCCTGATGTGGAGTTGGCGGAGAAGTCGGGTATATTTATCAACCCTGCCACTAACAGCGTTGAGGTGGATCGTTATCAGCGGGTTATCAACTCTCAGGATATCTTTGCCTGCGGAGATTGTGCCGTTAAGATTTCATATTTCAGCGGGAGGCCTTCGAAGACGTGGTTGGCTTCGGTAGCTACCGAGGAAGCCAGAGTTGCGGCAGCCAATCTCTTTGGAGTATGTTACGCGGGTTTTTGGACACTGGGGGTTTTTTCAACCCAGATAGGTGAGTTGGCTATCTGCGCCGCCGGGCTTACTGAAAGGCAGGCAAATCAGGAAGGATATAATACTGTCATTGGATCGGCTAAAGCCACCAGCAAGCATCCTGGAAGTCTGCCGGGCTCATCTCCGACATCGGTAAAACTGGTCTTTTCTAAGTGTAACGGTATCATCCTTGGGGGAGAGGTCTCCGGGGATACCTGTGCCGGCGAACTGATAAATGTTATTAGTGCCTGCATACAGAACCGTATGACGGCTTGCGCTATCTCAACATTCCAGATGGGAACTCATCCCATGCTTTGCGCCTCTCCCATAGCCTACGAAATTGTGAACGCAGCGGAAGAGGCCTTTATTAAACTCAAATAGAGCGAACTGTGGCATTCCTGTTAGTGATAGTAATACTACAAAATGTAGTTATTTTAAGTGGAAAATAAAGCTGGTGAGCCGCGGAGGACTCGAACCTCCAACCGGATGATTAAGAGTCATCTGCTCTGCCAGTTGAGCTAGCGGCCCGATTTGAATAACCGCCCATAATTCTATCATCTAAAAACGTGTTGAAGCAAGCGTAATCATGATTAAATACGGCTTAACCAAAGAAAAGAGCCCCACATGCCTCTTACAACATGGGAAGCTCTTTTCACCCGCCTGTTTACTCTTATTTTTAAGATAGTGTTTTAGTTTTGTATGTTTTCCGAGAGTTTTACCTGCTGAATCGGTGCCAGCAGGTTCTCATCGCCGGCCAGGATATCTTGCGGCTCAATGATATTAACATCCTGGTGTTCGAGTCGGAATCTTTTCATGATATCATCGTGTTCCTGGAAATCTCGGGTATCCTTCTTTTCGGTTAGATTATGCTTATCGGTTTTTCTTTTTCTAATCCATAAAATAATCATATTTCCCTCCTCATGTTAAAGATTCCGTATATTCAGACTCCTTCTCTACTTTGGTTATATTAACTCGCTGTGAGATAGAAACTTGGTATCGCTATACTGCTACCCGGGGTAATGTAGTAACTGCGGTAACATCCGTTTTCAATCGTGACCTTGTATTTAGCGCTGCCCGGCAGCGTGAAGTTTACCAGTCCGTTCTGCATCGTCAGGTACATTTCCGGACAAGCCGTTACGCTCAATTTCTCCCAGTTGCCCGTACCGGTCTGTACGTAAATTCCCACGTTAAGGTTCATGTACCGATAGCCGTGAACCAGTTCGTCGACGTTAGTTATATAAAGAGTGAAAGGCGTATCTACCGTTGTGCCGGAAACATCGATGTAAAATAGGTCGCCTGCTTCAACTCCCCCGATGGCATTGCCGAAAACCTCTATATTCGGCGTCAGCGCCGGGTCGGCCGGCTCGATTGTCATAGGGCTTTCGCCAGCACCGACTCCATCATAGGCATAGGCTGCGCCGCAGGGAATCAGCAGCAGAACCAGGATTGTGATGATAAAAAGTGATTTTTTCATTTCCGGCGACCTTATTGCTTGATAAGGTTCTTTTTCCAGATTCCAGCTTATCTCTAAATTGGGTAATAAATGATAAATTGCGTACGTAAAGCCATAAACAAAAAATAAATATTCATCGTGGAGTAGCCCTTTCGACTTAAAAAAGAAAGGGCTTAGCTTTTTATCGGCTAAGCCCTCGTTATTAATTGATTTAGAGGAGATTTAGTTATTACTTACCCGTATGTTGCCCACGGCATCGTAAGCGGAGCGTTTTAGGGTATCCTCGATCCTCTTTTTCAAGGTATCGATATTGAAAGGTTCGGTAAGGTAGCTTTCCGACCCGAGGTTAAGCCCTCTTACCGTGCCGTTACTCGTATCCCACTTGCTTAACATCATGATGGGAGTCTGCGTCCACTGCCGGAGCTGCAGGCAGGTGCCGATGCCGTCGAGCGACGGCATGACGATATCCAGAATTATGAATTCCGGGGTTTCGGCTTCGACCACTTCCTTAAGATGGTGGTCGCAGTGCTCCGTATTGATAATTTCATAATTACCATCATTAAGCTCCTGCTGGAGCAGCGTCACCAGCGACTGGTCGCGGCTGATGGTAAGGATTTTCGTTTTTGCACTCATGTTAGTCTCCTTTAAGTCAGAATGTTCGGTTTTCTGCTATAAGACTAACATCGTCGCGGTAAACGGGGCATAAACGGCAATAATCATAAGATAAATATCTTGTTAATGATAGGGGGATTAAGCCAAGCATTTAAAACAATCGTAAAAATCGTAATAATATAGGTATTATACCTCCTCGTCGCCAGAGGTCCTGGTGTAATCGGTGCCGTTGCCGGCCGTCCAGAAGAAAATGGGGTAATCAATCCTCTTGAGCGTGAGGGGCAGGTGTTTCATGCCGCGGGGGACATAAATCAGGCAGCTTTTAGTGATGGTGAATTTCTCATTTTCCAGCCACAGGTCCATCTCTCCGCCCAGCTCCTGCGGCTTTCCAGGTACGGTGCCGATGAACCCCAGTGTCTCGTCAAAGTCGTGCGTGTGAGCAATCTCGATATCGAGCGGTTCCGCTCCATGCTTTTTCCACAGCCAGACGCAGTTAGTATAGAAAGCCCCGGCGGCTATTCTGTTATCCAGCGCGAACATCCACGTGGCGTCGAAGTAATTGCCTTTGGCCCGCGCTTCTACAAGGCGCTTGGGCTGCGGGAAGGGCTTATCGCCCGGCTTCGGCTGCGGAGGTTCGTAAACGATGTATTTGCTATATTTGGATTCGGCCATTTTCTTCTCTCCTTAACTATGATAAAAGCTAGACCTTTTTCTTTGGCTTCTTCGACGGTTTCTTTTCCGGCGGCGGCCCGGTCGGTTTCCAGATTCTGGTGAGAGATACCTCCATAAATATAAAGGACTTGGTAACCTTTTTAATGACGATAGGGCAGTGCTCCACTCCGCTCGGGATAGAGACGACCGCCGTGGTATTGATGAGGTGCTTTTCGCCGCTTATGGTGAACTCGATTTCCGCCCCCAGGTCGGTGATATCCAGCGGATTGCCCCCGATGAAGCACAGCATCTCTGGGAAGTCGTGGGAATGTACATGGTCGAAGGACATTGGCTTGGAGATGCAGTGATACCCCAGGGAGCAGTCGGCATCCAGTTCGCCATCGTGCGCCACGATTGATTTTCCGCCGTAATGCGGTATCTCTTTTATCAGGTCTCCGGTATGGAAGCATTTCCCGTATTTGCTTTTCGTTGCCATCGTCTAAACACTCCTTAGCATCTGCAATCGGTCTGGCTATTTCTTTTTAGATTTAGGCTTTGACGCCAGCATGTCTTCAGCTTTTTTAGCCGCGGCTTTTGCATTCTTTAACAGCCTGTCGTTCTTGGCTTTTTCCGAGGTAGGTTTGCCTGTCACCGGGTGATTATAATGGAACGGGAAAATATAGCCTGATACGAACCGGGGGTCGTTGGCTATCGCCTTGACGTCTGGCTCCGGTCCTTTGAAGTTGGCTATCATCTTACCGAGTTCTTCTACCCTCGTCCACGAGTCCGGAGAAATCTTAATGCTCAAGGGTATAATCCAGTCCACCTTCCACATTTTCCAGACGCCGTTTTGCTTGATATATTCGATTTCATAAAGACCGCCGACGATAGATGGCATGGTCTTGCCTGTTTCCTGGTTGGGCACGGCCACGCCGCCGAAGGAATACCAGCGACCCTTGGCATGCTTCCCATCGGGGTCTACATCTACTACACCAGCTATTGGCATTACCTGGTGTAGGAAACCGGGTGGGGGTTCGGGGCGGTCGGTGCCCACGCCGAAATAGCGGTTGACGCCTTCCTTACCGCGCCAGGTGCCTTCCAGCCAGTGCAGGGTAACGTCCGGGTCGTCGGCGAAGCAGTCGGCTATCTCGTCGCGCATCATGTGCATTACGTAATAGCTGTACACCCGGTGCAGCCTTTTTACTTCGTTAACGTCCTCCAGAAGACCGACCTTCTTTTCCAGGGCTTTGATTCTGGCTTCCATTTCTTTAGCTGTCATGAGATACTCCTTTTACAGAAAATTGAAAAATGTTTAACTGATTTTACTCTAAAATAATGACAACAAACAAATAAAAAAGGGAGCTTTAAAGCTCCCTTTAATAGTTGATGGAAATATTTAGGGATAATTAGGTGACTGAAGCCGGTGAAGTCGCTATGTGATAGCCCACGCCGGGGATAGTCTGGATGTACTTGGGGTTCTTGGGGTCGGGCTCCAGCTTCCGCCGCAGCCGCCCGACGAATACGCGCAGGTACTCCTTTTCCGATGAGTATTCATTTCCCCAGACGCTTTGCAGCAGCATGTTATGGGTCAGAACTTTATCCGAGTTGACCGCCAGGTGCTGCAGCAGGGCAAATTCCGTAGGCGTAAGCGTTATCTCCTTGCCGTCTACCGTCACGCGCCGCTTGGCGTAGTTGATTTCCAGCCCGTCGCAGGCAAACGTAGCCTGGGCAGGGGCTACGGATGGGTCGCCGCGGTGGCGGAAGGCGGTCTTAATCCTCGCCAGAAGCTCGGCAATACCGAAAGGCTTCGTTAGATAATCGTCCGCGCCCAGCTCGAGGCATTTTACCTTATCGTTCTCGTCGCCGCGGGCGCTAAGGATAATTATAGGTACGTCCGACCACTCCCTTATGCGGCGGCAGACTTCAACACCGTCAACTTTAGGCATCATCAGGTCCAGGATAATCAGGTCGACGAAATCTCTCTGGACCGCTTCCAGTGACTCTTCTCCGTCGGTGGCGGTGTAGATTTCATAACCCCGCGCCTTGAGATTGGTGCTAAGTAGCCTCAATATCGCCGGGTCGTCATCCACGATGAGTATATGTTTCTTGTCCATGGCTATGTCCCCCTTTAGTCCAGTGGAAGACTGAAACTGAATTTTGCCCCACTCCCCGGTTTGCTTTCCACCCAGATTTTTCCCCCATGAGCTTCGATAATGCCCTGGCAAATGGCCAGCCCCAGTCCGGTTCCCTTTCTCCGTCCGGCCTTGCGCCCGTCTCCCTGGAAAAATCTCTCGAATATCTTCTGGTGCAGTTCCGGACTGATGCCGATGCCTTCATCGGCCACGCTGATTGTTGCTTTTTTATTATTATGAGTAGCTTTAATATAGATATCTGTATCGTCATCGGAGAACTTTACCGCGTTTTCCACGAGGTTGGTAAGCACTTCACCGATGCGGCCTTCATCGATGTTTAGCGTTGTTATTTCTTTGGCAATATTAATGTGGAGGCGGTGCTTGACGGTCAGGTTGTCCAGCCGGTCTTTAATAGCCTTTATAACATCGGATAAATTGACTTTCTTTTTCTTGACTTCCAATGCATTGGCTTCCAGACGGGATATCATCAGGAGGTCATCTACCAGTCGTGTTAGCGTATCGGCGTCCTTATCGATAGATAGCAGGAAATCACGCCGCGTCTGGTCGTCAAAAATAACGTCCGGCTGCAGCAGGCTGTTGGCGGAGCCTTTTATCACCGCAAGGGGCGTGCGCAGTTCATGCGATACGTTGGCCAGGAAAGCGGTGCGCATGGAGTCCAGTTCCCGTAATGCTCTGGCGCTGGAGGCTTCTTCATATAGCTGTGCGTTCCTTACGGCAATGGCTATCTCCCTCCCGATGCCGTTAAGCAGGTCTATATTGTTGGGACTGAAAATCTGGTTAAAGTCCGTGGCGATTCCCAGCACCCCGATATTTTCGCCCAGAATCGTCAGAGGCACGCCGGCGAAGGAGCGGTAGTCCGCCTTTTTAAGGAATTTTAGGTCGGACTCCTCGAGCTTTGCCATGTCTTCTATAATCATTGCCCCGGACTGCTCGGTAAGGTTGCTGAATATGCCCTCCGTACCGGAGACCTTTTTAGGTATGTCCTTGATTATTGTCATCGGCAGTCCGTGGTGGCCCATGAATTTCAAATGGTCTTTTTCCCGCAGGTACACGAAGCTAGCTTCCACGCCGGTGCACTCGGCCACTTTTTCCAGGGCGGTATCGATTATTTCCTGCAGGTCCAGCGTCTGCGCCACTGCCTGTGAAACCGTGAGGAGTGTGTTGGTGATATGATTATGGCGCTCAAGCTCGTTCACCAGCTGGCGGTTTTCAAAGACCAGACGTTGTTTTTCCAGGCCTTTGTTAATGACTGTCAGAAGATTTTCCGGGTCTACGGGTTTTTCAAGATAGGCGAAAGCGCCCCGGTTCAGCGACTGCACGGCGTTTTTCACCGATGAATGCCCGGTCAGCATAATCGTGACGATATCCGGATGCAGTGCTAGAATATTGGAAAGAAGTTCCGTACCGTCGGCATCGGGCAGGCTAATATCCAAGATGGCAGCATTATAGAAGCCCTTTTTCAGCAGTGATATCGCCTCGCCGGCCGAAGGTACAGCGCTGATTTTATAACCCTTCTTTTCCAGTATCTTGCGGATAATGTCCAGGAAATCCCGGTCGTCATCCACTACCATTATGCTTTCGTTGGTTTTCATTTACTTCTCGTTTTTATTCTTCTTTCCGGTTATTTTCTTGACAAGCTCGGCGGCGATGGAGGGGTCGAAGGGTTTGTAAAGACAGGTTATCGCAGATGCCGCCTGTGCTTTATCCAGTGCTTCCTTTACTTCGTTGCGGAATCCGGTCATCATTATCACGATGATATCCGGGTTTATTTCCTTTAGCCTTAACAGCGTTTCCAGACCGTCTATCTTCGGCAGCTTGATATCGATAAAGGCTATCTGAAAGGATGTACCCTTTGTCATCGTCACTGCCTCTTCTCCGCTCTTGGCTGATAAGACTTCATATCCCTGTACCTCAAGGATTTGCGTTAAAGTCTCGCAGATGTCCGCGTCGTCATCCACGATGAGAATCGGCTCGTTGCCGGCTGTCTCATTTATCAGGTCGATTAGCTGGTCGATATGTATCGGTTTATGGATAATCCGGCGGGCGCCCTCGTTTTTAGCGTTTTGAATTAAATCCTCGTCGGAATAGGCCGTCATTAGAATAATCGGCGCTTCCGGCTGTATTTCCTTAATTTTCTTAAAAGCATCGACGCCGTTCATCTCTGGCATCACGATATCCATCAATGTGACGTCAAAATTCTGCTCTTTAAATTTATTAATAGCAGACACCCCATCATTGGCTGTCTGGACATAGTATCCCCGACGCTTTAGAATCATGGCGAAAGTTTCCAGTAAGTCCTGGTTGTCATCGACTACGAGAATCGTCGGTTTGTTTTTCATAGTAATTTTAGCTCCTTTGCTCAATCGGTAGTTTCACGGTAAACTTTGTGCCCTTGCCCACCTGGCTTGATACTTCCATTTTTCCGCCGTTTTGCTCGACTAGTCTCTTGGAAATAGCCAGGCCCAGACCGATACCTTTGGGCTTGGTGGTGAAGAGGGGCTCGAATATCTTTTCTAGATTTTCCTTGGGAATGCCGCAGCCGGTGTCCTGGAAAATAACCGCTACGTGGTCCCTGTCTGTTTCAGTACTTATATTCACTTCTCCGGCCTTCCCGTTCATTGCCTGCACGGCATTGGAGATGAGGTTGGAAAAGACCCGGTTCATCTGCTCGGGGTCGGTCTTTATAAATTTTGGCTGACCGTTCAGGTTCACGTTTACAGTTACATGTTCCGTTGGGGTAATCCAGGATAGACTCTCGTCGATTAAGCTCTTTAAATCGGCCTTGACTTGGGTCGGCGGTTT
This sequence comes from Dehalococcoidales bacterium, assembly GCA_016930185.1. GTDB lineage: Bacteria > Chloroflexota > Dehalococcoidia > Dehalococcoidales > RBG-16-60-22 > RBG-13-51-18. The sequence continues at coordinate 11,575 of JAFGHK010000029.1, forward strand.
AATACGGGTGAAGTCCAGCAGGTCGGACACTATCTTATTAGCAATATCGATTTGTTTGTCCAGCACTTTCAGCGTATTTGTGGCCTCTTCATCGGATTTTTCAGCCAGGGCCATATTCAGCAGATAGGCGCAATTCCTGATTACGTTCAAAGGATTACGCAGTTCATGCCCGACGCCTGAAGCCAGTTCACCCACTGCGGCCAGCCGCTCCGAGCGGATAAGCTTTTCCTGCACATGTTCCAGGTCTTTGGTCCTGTTATCCACCTCTTTTTCCAGTTGTTCGTAATAGCCGCGCAGCGACTGCTCTAGTTCCACCTGGCGGATGGCGCCCCCGATTCTCTCGGAGAGCGTTTTGGTCAGGTGGTTTTTCTTCTTTAAATAGGGATTATCGCGGTTGGAATATATCTCCACGATGCCGGTGTTTTCCCCGTTAATCATCAGGTTCTCGGATACTTTGTTGGTATTTTTCTGGAAGTTGGGGCTTTTATATACCTGGTCGTGGAAAGTGATTCTTACGCTGGTTCCTTCCGGGTATTGTGTCGCCCGGGGGATTATGGCTACTACTTTACCCAGGAACTCATCGACAGAGTTGCTGTCTCCAGCCGCCTTGCCGATGTCATAAAGGCATTTCATCTCCTTTATTCTCTGCTGGTGCTCCTTTTCGCTCTTTTGCAGCATAGCCACAACCGCGCCTACTGCGCTAAGGATGATGACGAATGCCGTGGGTTTAAAAAGGGCGTTGGGGTATGTGTCTATAAGAATAGCATGAGGCAGTAGGACAAACATCGACACCAGCGCCGTTAATATAGATGGTATTACGCCTAGAAAATAGGCTGAATATACAACCGGTGCAAAAAATACCAGACCCAGGAAGTCGATCCCGTATAAGTTGTGGAGGTTATTAAGTGAATCTTGGACGCTTATAAAGCCGAGACGCCCGCTAATCGTGGGTAAATAGTAGATAATTGCACAGAGCGCCATTAGGGCTATAACATAACGCAGTTGTTTATTAGCCCATATTCCCTTTTTATTACGTTTATAACTCATCTTTGGCCCTCCCAGGGTTAATTCAGGGTCTGGTTGCTTCGTTCCCCAGGCGCGTATTTAGCCCAACGTATAATACGGGCAATTTTATCCAAATTACTCTCATTATCAGGCTACTACTGCTAGCTACGACGGGCAACCATGATAACCCCCTTCTTTCATTGGGGTATTCACCCACACTTAAAAATAGGTGTTTTAGTTGAATGCTCATTGCCTGCTTATTTATTCTGCCAGTCACTGATGATATCCTTTATTTCCTTCAGGTCATCCATCAATTCATCAACACTTACATCCGGCAGCGAAATTATCAGGCCGGCCAGGGGATTTTCCTCCTCCTCTTCGCTTGTGAACAACGCCTTTAGTGATTCTGCGTCAAGCTGTTTATCCGGCTTTTTCGTTGATGTCGCAGCTTTGCTTTCAGGTTCTGTTTCAGCCGCTTTAGCATTCGCTGGTTTTTCTTCTGGTTCGGCGCTGGTATCCTCTTCTTCGTCGGCATCTACACCGCTAAGAGAGTCCTCGGGCTCAATCGAAAGCTCACCGATAGGCCCGTGAGGCTGGAGTTCGGAAGTCTCCGTTTCTTCCAGTTCGACTATCTTCCCGGAGAGCTTCTTCAGCTTCATCTCTGTCTGCGCCAGGTCGTCGGTCCGGTCTTTAAGCTGTTCTTCCAGACCGGTTATATCTGTGGAAGCAGCGGCATCCGCCGGTGTTCCCTCTTTTTCTTTTTTCTTATTCTTTCCAAATTTAAATTTATTTAAAAACATCTCAACTCTCCTTCCTGTGAGACGGCTTGTTGTTATGTTCCAGTTCTTTAGCGGAAATATCCCTCACGGTATGCTTTAGATAATATAGAATAGACTTCATAAAAATTAGTTTTTCTCTGTTCGGTAATGCGTTTTAAGACCTCTGCTCTTTGTCGTACCATCCTGTATATTTGGCGGCGCTTTCCTTCCGGGAAACCGCGCCGCGGTGCAATCTTGTTTTCCAGTAAATAGGAGTTCTGGTTGCCGCGGAAAATAAAGGTATCATCCAGCGGATTCCAGTTGAAAATTTCAATGAAAGAAAATGCGTCGGCTATAGAATCATAGTTTACGATTTCATTAATGCTGGTAAGGCGCCTGGCTAGATGACCGCTTGAAAGGCGCACCTGCTGGCAGATAGCAATCACGTTAAGGTTATCCACATATGATTTCGGTACGTTAATAGGGTTGCCGGTAATACGCTGGATAAGCTTGGCAACCGAAGCGGCGTGGAAGGTGCTCATGCAGGCGTGGCCTGTCTGCATCGCCTGAAAAGCAACGGAGCCTTCGACACCACGAATCTCACCCACGATAATAAGGTTAGGTCTTTGCCGCAGGGCAGCTTTGAGGAGGTCGAACATAGATATTTCGGCAGCATCACTTTGTTTACCGGTACCGCGAGTAACCCCGCGAATCCAGTTATGGTGCGGCACCTGCACTTCAGGGGTATCCTCGATACTCACTATCTTGGATTCCGGGGGGATGAAGGTGGTCAGCGCATTCATCATGGTGGTCTTGCCGGAGGCCGTTTCCCCGGATACCCAGATATTCATACCTTCCTGGATTACAAGTGATAGATAGGCGGCCATTTCATAATTAAGTGTGTTGAACTGGATAAGCTCCAGTATGCTCATCGGTGTATCGCTGAATTTACGAATAGTAAAGTTGCTTCCCCTTTTAGAGACATCGTTACCATAAACGATATTGATACGGGAACCGTCGGGCAAGGTAGCGTCGACTACCGGCACACGGAATGTCACGGGATGCTTGATGCTTTCGGCCAGTTCGATAACGAATTTATCCAGTGAATCCTCGGACTCGAACCCGATATTGGTGCGCAGACCACCGAAAATTTTATGCTCCACGAAGATATGGCCGAGACCGGAACATGAAATATCTTCAATATACGGGTCATGTATCATCGGGTCTAGGACACCCATGCCTTCCAGCTTGCGCTTAAGTAAATACCGCAGGCTGTTGTACTGGAACCGGGTAACTGGTATTCGCCCCTGTACTTCCTTTTTTGATAGTTGGGATTCATCCCCGTTTTTCTTGCTCTTGATTTTACCGGTAAGATTCTTGTGACCGTTGTTTTTAGTCTTCCCGGTTTTCTGACGGGCTACTACCTTTCCGTTATCGGAAACATATACAATTCTATCGACTATGTCCATGATAACATTCAGTCGGTTTGATGATTCAAGTATATCGGTTAGTTCTTCTACATGTTCCGCCAGATGTAATTCTGTTTCTTCAAGGATATTTTCATGAGTGTCAATAATGCTGGGCTCGATGGCAATGTAATAATCCCTGATATCTTCAGAATTAGGCATGATGTGAATGTACACTCCGTTATCGGTTTTGTAGATAATATTTGGGTCTTTCATGCCCAGCATTTTCAGCGTTATTTTTTCATAATATTTGGGTATTTCCATTGTATCGAGGGGCAGCATGTACAGGTATTGGAGTAGATGCAAATTACTCTTACACTCATTCTGTAAGTCCTCCGGCAATTTCTGGTATAAAGGACACTTATCCAGTTTGGTGCCGCAGGTACCGCCGCATTCCTGGGGGCATGGTTTTATTTCAAAGGGATAATAGTTCACATGCTCTCCTAGACTCTGGCTTTAGCCAGAGGAATAATTCTCATCCCAAGCCTGGGCTCGATATTAAAGCTGACCACGTCTCCGGTGGGACGGTCAGCACCGCGTACTTTCAATACCTCCATTAGCTTTATCATGCTTTCGCCGACCTGTTCCAGGCGCAACTTAAAACGTGCATCGCAAAGCGAGCGTGTTCTCGAAAGAATGTCCTCCTCAAAGGCGTAAGAATGTGCCACAACGATTATCGTCTTCCCCTGGTCGCACAGGGATTTGCATCTGGAAAAGAAATCAATAATTGCCACCGGCTCGCTGTGCGCCACCAGCAGGGTAATCGAATCGATAATTATCAGCTTGAATTCTTGAGGGAGATTGGAAAAATGGTGTGTCAGCACCAGGAAGGGTTTGTGCCCGTGAGGCAAACCGCTGCGGAAAGTCAGCGGGAAAATTCTCAAGCGGTCAGCCAGAAAATGGTCCATGATATTCATGTTAAGGGAGTCCATCTGGCTAATCAGGCTTCTGATATTATTTTCCGTGGTGTAATAGGCTACTGAAATTTCCGCGTTTAGTAGCGTGCCGTTTGTAAGATGCTGGCATAATACGCTTTTACCGGCATCGGAGTGTCCTTCAACGAGGCAGAGAGAACACAGCGGAATGCCTCCGCCTAGTTTATCATCAACTTCAACTATTCCGGTAACTATGGCTTCTTTCTTTTTATCGCTTTTAAACATATAAATCACCTCTCCTGCCGGAGCATACGTTTTTCCTGCAGCTAACTATCAACATTCTCTTCCGGTGTCAGATTGATACAGAACTCCTTGCTTTTACCGTTGCCTCCGGGAAATACAAGCTTTAGTTTCGCCGATTTCTCCTTGTTTTTATCAACTTCGATTATTTCTTCATCGGACAATGCTTCCGCTTCATCGCTGATGTCCACCCAAGACGGTATTACCGGATTAAGCGGGGCATCACCGCCGGTAAGGACCCCATGCAGCGATAATATGGACTGGCTCCAGATTTCGGGTTCGTTAGCTACTTCGGAATAGTCATTAACTATTTCAGCAAGATGAAGAATAATGTCCTTCATCTCCGGTGACAGGTGGCCGCTCGTGCCATAGACCTCCAGTAATGCCGGGAGCTGTTCGCTCCCTATTTCCTGCCTGGCTTTCGCTACCCAGTTTATCAGGTTAGCCAGCATGTTGACCTTAGGTATTCCCCGGGCCTCTTCACTAACGGGTTGGTTATATTCCATAGGTTGTACCTCCTCTAGGGGTAACTCCGGTTCTTCTTCGGGTAACTCCTCGTTTTCGTCCTCTGTATTGTCGTCCGCCTCCTCTTCGTCAAGTTCATCTTCAGGCGGAAGCTCTTCTTCGGGTGAATTATCCTCTTCATCCTCATCAAATTCGTCGGGTAAATCTCCAGCTGCTTTCATGCTTTCAGGCGGCTGGTTTTCTTCAAACATACCGTCGTCAGGCTTTTCTTCGGGATATTCGTCTGTCTTATTATCCCCCTCCTCGAAATCAAGCATTTCTTCGTATTCACCCGGTTCTGCTTCATTTACGAGATTATCATCTATTTTCTCCGGTTCAGGCATACCCCCTAATTTGTCGTTATCGACATGACTGTCAACATCCATCTTTTGAGGTTCTGCGTTATCACCGGCAAGAGCCGCTAAAATAGTTGAAAATTCCGAGGACGGCAATTCCATGTTCAGAAGATAATCACGAACACTCGCGAGAGAGTTTTTAACTTCCGCTTTTAGTAACTTGATTTCATCCTGTAGTATGTCAAGTCTGCTCTCTTCCACCATGGTACCTTACCTCCTTCCTGCCTCAAGCTCATCGCGCAGTTTTTCCTTTTCCAGGTCGTTAGGAATGGGTGTTTGTGCTTCCATTAAATATGCACGGATATCAAATAACATGTCTCTTAAATCCTCTTTAACTTCCTGCAATTCCAATTCCATTTCCTTTAGCTGTTCTTTTTCATCCATGTTGTTTCCTCCTTACATGTTGGAGACGGTAGTAAATAGCTGATTGGCCAGTGCCGGCAAAACAAGAAGGGCTGTGCCGGAAATGGCCGCTGTAATTCCCAGATTGCTGAAAATTTTATATTTACTGCCCCCCTCCGCCAGAGTCGGCACTATCGCATTTGCAACAGTAAATATTATTACCAGAGGCAGCACCAGGTGTTGCATAATTTCCAGACCGGACAGGTTGAAACTGGAAAAAGTAGTTACGGTTTGCGTACTACCCATATTGGGTACGTCAGTCTGGGCTTGTGATAACAATCTTCCGAAGGCAACTATTACCTCGGTGATAAAGATTAAAATGGCAATAATCGCGGTATGCATGGTAATACAGAGCCAGCGGAAGGGACCGGATACCGTTCTGCGATGAGCGCGGAGCAGTGATAATTTATTGGCGAACAAAGCAGCCTGATTACCTGCCTCATCTGCCGAACCCCCCACTTCTATCGCGTCGTAGAACATACCTACGCTGCGGTTAGCCAGTTCGCTGCCGGTTTCATCTATAAACATTTTCCATGATAATCTTGATTTAATTCCGGCAGTGAGTCTGGTATGCAAATTCTTGACAGATGAACGTAAAATGTTGATGGCGTTAAAATCAATTCGTCCCAGAGCTGTGCTAACCGTTGTCTCCAGTGATGAACAAACGCCTCCCAGAGAGCGTAAAAACGTCCCGACCTCATTGTCCCGCTTTATTATTTTTTTATCGTCCTTGGTCATGATATAACCGAGAGGGAAGACTATAGCCGCAACTATGAGCAGTGCCACGCCAATATTTAGACCGGTAACTAAAAACACAATACTTACACCGATTGCTGCCGCCAGAACCGGCTTAAATAGCTTATTCGCAATTTTTTGTTCTTTAGAGCCTGGCCAATTCAGGATAATTTTTTCTTTCGGCGATACTACCCATATCAGCCAGACGCCGGTGGCAGTTACGGTCACAGAGATAAAAGCCATGGCTATTATGAGCGCTGTCTCGATTTTCCATATCATCGTTGAAACTATACCGATAACCACTACCAGAATTGCCGAAAGAATCAAGGAAACATAGGCATCCGTCCACATTTTCATCGCTTCCAGGTTTCTTTCATATTCGTTTTCATAGTCTTCGGCACGGGTAGTAGCTTCTCTGGAGAGGAAATCGGCTTCCGGTTCACCGGAAATCAGCGAACTGGAAAAACGCAGCAGCAGGCCTTTCATCTCTTCGTCTTTAGCCGGCTCTCCTATTGCCTGGCAAGCGCGAGCGTAATCATACTTCAACTGCCGGCGTGTTAGTTCCACTCTTTTAAAGTATTCGGCTGACGAGCATTGAATCTCGGCGGAGCGTTCGAAAATCTGGTCGCGCGGCACACCGGAAGCGGCTATCGTTGACATATAAGAGAGCTGATAATACAAATCAAAGCTCAACGCGATCTTACCGCGTTTCTTGCCCTTTTCATCCTTGGCAAAGAACGGGAGTGCTCGTATCATTTTTACTATTTTCATTTTTACGCTTCTATTCTCGTCTGGTCTGCAATAGGCAATTCATCATTATCTATGTCTATTAATACGTATCCACTATTTATCTTTTCTTTAGTTTCCCCGTAAAATTCAATAACCAGATAATCGTTCTCGTCCACCACCGTATAATCGGAAAATATATAATTGCTGCTTACCGTTAACCACGTGCCTAGTTGGTCTCTATTAAACGTAACTTCGGCAGCCGGGGAGCCGTTGATAGTAGCTCTTACTGCACCGTACGCAGACATTATCTTTATATCGATGTTTAAATAAAACCTGTCATTTACGGCGGTTAAAAATCCGGGTGAAAGGTAACAGCGGTAATTGACTGTCCAGGTAGCTGCCGGTATCTGGTCGATACCCACGAGCGGGTAGATAAACTGCGCCGGGCGGGTGGGTTGAGATTCGTTATAAAGCAGTTTCCTGGCAATCTCATTTTGTGCAAAATCTGCCATCATAATCATCGCTCTTCCGTCTGCCGGTGCCGCTTCCACCAGTTCGTAATATTCAGTGTTTGCGATGGTGATGTTCTCTGATTGGGGAGTAAGCCTTGTGTAGCCGAGATTCAAAAACGGCAGCGATGTATAAACACCGTTCGGAGCGGCAATGGCTACACTCCCGCTGGTGGCATTCCCCGATAGCGGGTCCAGATAAACCAGGGCAACCATTTCCTCCAGCGGATTTAGAATGCCGGGCTCGAAGAACTCTATCGGCCCGTTAAGACCGATTCTGGACTTGAACCATTCATTATTCAGCGGCAATGTAGTGCTGTAGGGCAGCCATATTGTATTTAAAGCACTGCCGTCATCTTCATATTTCACAATAAAGTCCCATTTATCATAACCGGCCAGCTTGGTCTGGCCGTCGTTCTTTACCGTCACTCGTACGTAGTCCCCCCAGGAGAGCTTAACGGCACGTAGAATAGTCAGGTCCGTCCGTACTATTTCACTCTCCAGGACACTTATTTTGTCGAAGTTAATTGCCGCTGTATCCGCCGATGTCAGTAAACCCTGTGACAACGCCATACCTCCCACCATAATCATTGCGATACATATTACCGTTACTACTGCTGCTGCCATGTAATCGACTCCCCGCCATGCTCCTAGCGGTACCAGCTTAATTTAAATGTAATTTTCATTTTCATGTTGCCGCTGCTCATTTAATTTCTTTAGGGTGAAAAGTAAGTTGAACTCGATATTCCGCTGGGCGTGGTTACCACCACCATATTGGTCGTACCCGGGCCTAATGACGGGTCGAGCCACGTTCTTATCATTATCTCTTCACCTGGATTCAATACATTCGGCTCGAACTTTTCGGCTGCGCCGTCCAGCCTTATCCAGCCTACTTCCCACTCGTAAATTCCGGCACCTCCCGGAGCGTAGGGCAGCCATTCCACGTGATAAACGCCGGAATCGTCATAATACTGGATGATAACATCCCATTTTTCAAAATCGGCCATCTTGGTCTGGCCTGTATTCTTGAGCACTATATCCAGAGGGTCCGCGCCAGCGATTAGTGATACATTTGTACTCATCGGTGTCAGCTCGGTTCTCATTATTGTTTCTGTTCTCTGTTCGATTTCACTAAGCCCTGCGGTACTGGAATCGACTGATGTCATAAATCCATGGGACATTGTCATGCCCCCGAAAATCATCAGGGCTATGCAAATTAAAGAAATTATCGCAGTTTCCATTTCCTGCTCCGTTACATGCTGAAATAAAACTCATCATATATTCCGTTAGGAATAATAAACTTGGCAAAATATGTTCCGGCACCCGGGTCGCTATCATATGTAACCGTTACTTTTATCGTAGCGCTGGTTCTCCATTCCGTATCATTTTCCAGTTCAAAAGACCAGCGTGGATAATCGCTGCCGGCATCAGTCAAGTAAGGAACGCGTTCGAAGTCATCCTCCTGCCCGAAGAACAGGTCGCTCTCCTCGACAGCCAGAATACGCTGGGTGCCTACGTTCTTTATCCATAAATAAACCACTGTACGGGTGGAGTTATTTGCCGCATGAACAATGTTAATCCGACTCTTCATCCGTTCGTCGACCTGTTCGGCCATGCTGGTCATAGCCTCGCTTGAACGGTTTATCATCGGATATACACTATTAAAGATAAATATCATACACACAACCCCCGCTATGATTAGTAGAGCTGTTGTGATAGCTTTGTCCACAAAAGACCTCCGTTATTCCTTTGGAGCAGATGCTTGCGGCAAACATCTACGCTTCTCACAGCTGTTAGAAAGCGTATCATACCCACTAAAAACCACGGTTCGGGGTGGGGCTCCGTTAATGGAGGCCCCCACCCCGCGTGTTAAGCTTTAGACCAATTCGCCTTAGCGCAGGTTTATTATCTTATCGATATATGGCGGCGTTGTCCGCTCAATGGTGAGTATTGCACCGATTGGTGTCATCACCGTGATACTGAATCTTTGGTTAACGCTGAGGTCAGGGGCGAGTGCTTGTACAAGATTTCCTGCCGCTCCGCCGTCAATATCTCCTACGGTTATCTGGAATTTCTCACCGGTTTCCAGCAGATAATCGCCGTCATCGTTCCCCATCTTGTCAACGGTCCAATATAGGTCCGTTATCTGTTGAGCGTTATCGATGTAATTGATAACAACCTTATGGTCATTTCCCGTAGCTATACCAGCTGCACCGCCGGAAGGTTGGGTGAAGTCAACCGGTTCGCCACCGAGTACATTGGCTACGGTGAATGTCAATTGTCCGATAGAACCACTGGCACCCGTAACGTTACCGGTAGCAATTATCCCTCCCTTGAGTTCCAGGGTGCTCTGGGCTTCTTTAAGCCCGGAATAGACCGCTTCCTGCGCTTTCTGGGTAGAAAAGAGGCCTGCGGAAAGGGCGGTGTAGGCAAAGACCGCGGCTACTACTACAAAGGCTATCAGGATAATAGCTGTCTCCAGCCCGGTGATGCCCTTTTCCTTCCTTAAGAACTTTCCATACATATTTTCTCCTTTTCCTGCAAAACCTAAGTCAAAGGTTGATTAGCGCAAGTTCATGATTTTGTCGATGTAAGGCGGGGTAATTCTTTCAATCGTGAGTACAGCACCGAACGGTGTCATTATCACTAGACTGAAAGTCCTGTTAACGGTCAGGTCATCACCAAGAGCGTCAACGAGGTTTCCCTGTCCGCTCTGGCTGCCGACGGTAATCTGGAATTTTTCGCCGGTCTCCAGCAGCGAGTCGCCGTCATCGTTCCCCAGTTTGGTAACTGTCCAATAAAGATTGTCTATTGCTTGGTCGGAATCAAGATAGTTAATCACTACCTTATGGTCATTACCTGTAGCTATACCCCCTGCACCGTTTGAAGGCGGGGTGAAGTCAACAGGCTCGCCGCCGAGCACGTTGGCTACGGTGAAGGTGATTTCGCCAATACTGCCGGAATCACCGGTAACATTACCGGTAGCGATTACAGCTCCCTTGAGTTCCAGGGTGCTCTGGGCCTCTTTAAGCCCGGAGTAGACTGCTTCCTGGGCCTTCTGGGTCGAGAAAAGACCCGCAGAAAGGGCAGTATAGGCGAAGACCGCGGCTACCACCACGAAAGCAATCAGGATGATAGCGGTCTCAAGGCCCGTAATGCCTTTCTCTTTTCCGATAAACTTCTTAAGCATTTTTTCTCCTTTTCCTTCGCTTCTCTAATATTTATTTAGCGAAGATTCATTTTTGTATCTATGTAGGGTGGTGTGGTCCGTTCGATGACCAGTACAGCACCGATAGGCGTCACTATCTCAAGTGTGAAAGTATCGTTGACCGATAGGGCTTCGACGGATAGAGCATCGAGCAGGTTGCCGCCGTTTAACGTCTGGTCGTCAGAACCTATGGTAATCTGGAATTTCTCACCGGTCTCCAGCAGGTCATCGCCATCGGTGGTGCCTAGCGGAACGTATTCCCAGTAAAGATTGGTGACTACCTGGTTCGCATCGATATAATTGATGACCACTTTGTTTGAACTGTTGTCTGCAGCTATACCGTTGTTAGTTGCGTCTTGATTTGGCATCGTGAAGTCAACCGGCTCACCGCCGAGGACATTGGATACCACAAGAGTCAACTGCTTTATAGTACCGGTAGCGCCGGGAGTCCCGGCCGTAGCGATAATGCCGCCGCGCAGCTCTAACGTGCTCTGGGCTTCCTTAAGCCCGGAATAGACTGCCTCCTGGGCCTTCTGGGTCGAGAATAGACCCGCGGAAAGGGCGGTATAAGCAAAGACCGCGGCTACCACCACGAAGGCAATCAGGATGATAGCGGTCTCAAGGCCCGTTATACCTTTCTCTTTCTTAAAGTATTTGTCGTACATGTTTCCTCCTAAGTCTTAGGTATTTTGTTTTTTTGTGATGCTTTCGGTTAATGAATCTGTTGTAAGGATATAGATGATTATCTTTTTAGAATCACCCCCTTCCAATTTTTTGCTTTCAATTTTCATGCTTGACCTTTATTAGGATTACTGCTTAACATCTTTGTTATATGGTTGTAAGCAGACGTAAATTCGCTAATTAAGTGATATTTCTCCACCGGGGAATACGCTAAACGATTCGCTCTCTAACACAACAACAGTGCGGGGTATAAAGGGCGAAACGTTTATTTTTCCCTGGGGGAGTTTATCATCTGCATGAATAAAAATTTGAGCCGCGGCGGCCAGTTTGCAAAGTAAATCAGCGGCAATAGTTTCACCGCTTTTAACTGATTTCTTTATATTGGTAACGATAGATTTACCAGCTGTTTTAAAACTGGTGAAATCCTCGCATTTACCAAATGCCTTACCAGCCAACCGATGCATCACTCAAAGTTCCTTTCATGGCATGGATAATACTAATTTACCCCCGCTAGCTTTCGCTGAACACCAGACCATCCCCAATCTTACCGAATCCTTTTCCTAAAATAGGCTAGGGGAATCATTTAGTTTTAAAGTAAAAAAATCCCCATACAAAATTGGGTGGCAGCATCTATTGTAAATTAGGAACAATGGTGGCAGAATCAAAAGGCGTATGCTATTTTCACGTGGCAAACCTTTGCCAGATGGCGAAAATAAACGAAAATTAATGGAATATTAATGTATTGTTTATGAAATTTTATTCCTATCTTTATATAACTAGACTACAATTTTAATGTTATTTAACCTGATACGGTGGCTGTGAGGAAGTAAAAACTAGTTTAAAAACAGAAAGGTAAAGACATGATGCAGTCAGATTCCGATAGCATAAGTCTGTTAGTAATCGAGGAACAGGAAATCTTTCGGGAGTTGTATACCTATGTATTACCAAGAAATGCTAATATCGATGTACTGCGTGTCTCCGGCAATGGGGCAAAAGGCTCAATGATAAGGGCGGTCGCGGAACTCACTCCAGGCGTAATGCTCTTAAGTATTAAAAAACTGGATAACGATATTATCGAAGAACTGGAAAAGATCAGGAACTCACACCCCAAGATGGGTATCGTAATATTAATCGTGAGTTACAGCTCGCAGGATATCGAGCTGTTACGCCGATTAGCACTCTGCGGTGAAAGCGGTATGGCTCTATTCTTGAAGCAGTCCCTTGATAAAGTCGATCAGCTTTGCCAGACGGTTCTAGCAGTCAGCCAGGGGCAGGTCATTCTCGACCCACCGCTGGCTACTTTTATGTTCGCCGGTAAACCAGAATGCCCCTTCCTGAAACAACTCACCACCCGCGAACTGGAAATTCTAAGCCTGCTCTCGCAGGGCTACACCAACTCGTCAATCGCCGATACCCTCTTCATCGATATCAAAACGGTGGAGCATCACCTTAACAGCATGTACAGCAAGCTCAAGGCCGACCCCGACTATAATACCAAGCACTTGAGAGTTAGCGCCGCCAGGTTATACCTGGAAAAAATGGGTGTGCTGTATCAGAAGGAAGAAACACTCGCTCAAGTCGGCTCCAAATAATTACTGAACTAAAAAGACAGCCAGCTCCTTGACATTCCAGATAACGACGAGCGCCAGCAGTAGAATTGAAGGAAGTAATAATTTGCCTGGTGAAATCCAGGCAATTATTATTGGTATAAAAAACTTAACTAACACGAATAAGGCTGGTATTTGAATCAGGTATATAACCAGCGGATTTATCTCGGATAGCCCCAGGTTTATCGCCACCAGCGTAAGAACCAGGTCAAGGACTCCCAGGAGAATGAATAAGACTTTCTCCCCGGTACATTTCTTAAAAGTTGCGGTGGAGTCCCAAAGACCTGCTAATATCCTGCTCATAGGGCTTTATCACCTCTACCCTTGTAAGAGAGTTTAAGCCTCCCAGCTTTGTATCGGCTCGCAGCTGACCGCCCACTTGATATCAATCATCTCGTCTTTCCAGGTTTCCTGCATCTCTCCGATGGCTGCTTTAAATTCGGGACTGACGGAAAGTCCGTCTAAATCTTCCCTCGTATCGAATTCATAAATCGCTATATATCTGGGTTTTTTCGTTTTTTCATCCAGTATCTTGTAGCGGGTCACTTTCTTAATTCCCTCGTACTTCATCAGCAGCGGAATGTGCACTTCGTTATACCACTGATTAAACCTCGCATCGTTTTTTGTGGTGCATTCCGTAGCCACTATGTTTAAAACTCTGGATTTAGACATGGTCGCTCCTTTCCAGACATATTAATCATTTTCCCCGCTCCCAATATAATGATAAGTTCTAATATCTTTCATTGTCAAATAAGCCGGGGTGAATTTGACTTTATTCCTCGGGGTAAATAGACTGGTGATACTGATACGAAAGGACTTAAAGGAGGACGACTTGAAAGCCGCAGTCTGTTATGAAGTAGGTAAGCCGCTGGTTGTTGAAGAAATAGATCTGGACCCACCTGAAGCAGGCGAGGTAAAAGTCAGGATAGCAGCCACCGCCGTCTGCCATAGCGATATCCATATATTAAGGGGCGACCTCCCCGAAAAACTGCCGACTGTCGGTGGACATGAATCGGCCGGCTGGGTGGAGGATATAGGCAGGGGAGTGACTGGTTTCAAGAAGGGAGACCCCGTTGTTGTCTCGCTGCTGGTTTCCTGCGGCAAGTGTAAGTACTGTCAGACGGGCCGCAGCCACCAGTGCAACGCTGCCTGGCCGATGGACACCGGGACGCGTATACATAATAAAAAAGGGCAAGACCTTTCCATGCTGTTTAAGACTGGCAGCTTCGCCGAATATACCGTCGTCAACCAGTCCCAGTTGGTGAAAATACCCGCTGACATGCCGATGGACAGGGCCTGCATGCTGGCTTGCGGTGTTATTACCGGGTTTGGAGCGGTCGTCAATCGCGCCAGAGTGCCCGTGATGAGCAGCTGCGTTATCATCGGTAACGGTGGCGTCGGCCTTAACGCGGTGCAGGGAGCCGCCATATCCGGGGCGAATCCGGTTATTGCCGTTGATATATCCGATAAAAAACTGGAGGCTGCCAAAACTTTCGGAGCTACGCATACGGTCAACGCCTCAAAGGTTGATGCGGTTAAGGAGGTTCAGAAGATAACCGGAGGCGGGGCCGAATACGTCTTTATTACCGTCGGCAGCACCGACGCCATATCCCAGGGACTTGCAATGTCCGGGGTGCAGGGCATGACCGTAGTCGTCGGCCTCCCTAAAATCACCGATTCCCTGGATATATCTCCTTTAATGTTTATCAAGGATGAAAGAACGCTTACCGGCAGCTACATGGGCAGTACCCAGCTGCATACGGAGATACCAAAGCTCGTGGACCTTTATAAGGCCGGCATTCTCAAGCTGGATGAATTAATCACCGCCCGTTATCCCCTGGAGCAAATCAATGAAGCCATCGAGTCGGTGGAAAATGGCGAAGCCCTGCGCAACATAATTGTCTTTTGAAATATAGTGAAACAAAAGGGTAGGGGCGAACCTGACTCGCCCCTTTTTTATTAATCGTAATCAACTATTAGATAACGACAGTTATTCTTCTTTTTCGTCTTCCGCCTTATATACTTTACATAATAGTGCAGTTAGGTCCGGTGAGCCGTACATGGGGTCGCAGTGATTGTTGTCCGTCAGCACATTGGGGTTGGACTTTAAAAGTCCGTGTAGCGGCCCTGGCGATTCTGGATAGAAGCAGTTGGCTGTCGCCATGACAACCCCAGGTAAAATACCCGGGAAAAGTCGCGCTTTCTGCTTGATTTTACCGCGCGGACTTTCAATCCACGCCCAGTCACCGTCCTCGATGCCGAACTCACTGGCAGTATCGGGGTGTATCTGCATCACCGGGTCTTTCTGGAAGCTGCGCAGCCACGGTATGTTCCGATACTGCGAAAGGAAGTAGAAAGGCTGGCGGTAGCCCGTAGTAAGGACCAGCGGGTATTCCTTGGCCAGTTCCGGGGTTGATAAGGGGCTCTCTCCCGGCTCCTGGAAGTAGGGCAGCGGGTCGTAGCCAAGGTTCTCCAGCACCGTCGAGTACAGCTCCATCTTGCCGGTCGGCGTGGGGAACCCCCCGCCCTTCCGCCAGTAATCGGTCTTGTATTTGTAATATATCTGGTCTTTGCCCATCCGTGCGTGGACGACTTTCTTGCTGAAGTCTTTCCAGGTCATGTTGCCTTTTTTAAGCTGGTAGTCCAGCATCTTTTCTACGTTCTCGAACCAGTATTCAGGCGCTACCCTTTTGCCCACCTCGTTGAATATCTTGCTGTCCTGCCAGGCTTCTCCTGGTGGGTCCACCACTCTATTGTGGGCTTCTATCATGAATCGCGGATGCATATCGAAAATATCGTCGATTTCCAGCCAGTGTGCTGCCGGCAGGACGATATCGGCGATTTCCGCCATCGGTCCCATGAACTGGTCGGCGTGGACAAGGAATTCCACATTCTTCAATGCCTGCATTACCTCTTTGGTATTGGCTAGATGTAATATCTGCTGGCCGCCTACGCTGAACCATACCTTGATAACCGAGTTGCCGTTTAACAGTTGCTTGATGACTGTATCCGAGTGCGCGGTGCGGGCGGCGCCCATTTTGTATTGCTCGCTCCCCACGATGCCCCTGCGCATCTCGTCGGTAATCGGTATTTCTGTGAAGAAGTCCTCACGCTGGCCGGTATCAGGCGGCACCCAGGAAATCATGCTGCCCGGTCGCTCGATGTTGCCGGTCACGCCGAGCAGGCAGATAATCGACCTTATTGTCTGGCCGCAGTTAGCCTGCCGCTCCAGCGAGCTGCCTATCTGTATGCAGCCCGGCGTGTCGATGGCGAACATTCTGGCGGCCTTGACGATGTCCTCGGCCTTCAGCCACGTTATTTTCGCGGCGCGTTCCGGCGTGTATTCCTTCACTCTTTCAGCGAGCTTGTCGAAGCCGTAAGTCCATTTCTCGACGAACTCTTTATCTATCAGTCCATCGTTGATGATGACGTTAATCATCGCCAGTGCCAGGGCGGCGTCCGTTCCCGGCCTGATCTGCAGCCAGAGCGTCGCTCTTGAAGAAAGCGCCGTTTCCCGCGGGTCAACGACGATGAGGTTCTTGACGTGTTTCAGGCTGTTTAAAAACCATACCGCCATTTCGCCGTCGGCGCTGCTTATTTCCAGTTGCTTTGCCCAGGATATCTGCGTCTTGGGGAACTCCCCGCCCCACCCGTGGTAGTCGCAGTAAAGCCTGCCGTAGCCGGTGACCAGCCCGTAAAGGCCCAGTCTCGGACTGTGGCAGATGTACCCGGGCGTGATGATATTGGCTGTGCCGATGGAGCGGGCAAAGCGGTGGGTGTATTCGTTATAGCCCCTCCCCGTTCCCTGTGATACGGCGATTGAGCTGGGCCCGTGTTTAGCGATGGACTCCTTCATCTTCTGCTCGATTGTGTCCAGAGCCTCGTCCCAGCTGATGCGCTTCCATTTACCTTCGCCCTTTTCACCCGTCCTCTTGAGGGGGTAAAGCAGCCTGTCCGGGTGGTTGACGTGCTGGATGCTGGATAGCCCCTTGGAGCACATCGTGCCCAGGGTCGGTGCTTCCGGGTTGCCCTCTATATGGATGATTTTCCCGTCCTCAACGGTTGCCAGTACGCCGCAGCCTCCGTGACAGCTCTTGCAGGTTGTCTTGATTACTTTTCTTTCTCCCATGGTTCTCTATCTTTCCAAAAAATATTATACTTTATTGCTTAACTAATGTGGATAGTGCGTGTTCGTTGTTCGGCTGGCCGCTATTGGGGTTTGGCGACCAGCGGTTTATAGGCGCCGGCCTTAAGGACGACGTATCTCAATGCCAGACCGCCGATAATCTCGCAGACGACGCCAGTAACAAGGACAATCGAGGACATATCGTTCAATATCATTCCGGCCAGTGCGATTCCCAGCGGTATTATGATGCCCAGTAAAACGATGCCTATCCAGAATATAGGCGCGCTGTGACCGCGCAGCTGCTCCAGGACCGACTGCTTGCTGGTGCCTTCTTTAACTGATGCCTGCCAGAGGTAGATGCCGATTAACAGCACGTTGGCTAACAGCAGCCACCGACTCCCCGTTTCGGCGGCGGCCAGGTTGATATCGCCCCCGTTGAGCGCGATAATCACCGATAGCCCGAATCCGCCCAGCAGTCCGCAAAAAATAAACAGTATTGGCAAAAGGGTTGAGTTCCAGAACGGCACCCCTTTGATGTTTTTCAAAATTATGCCGGTGTAAAGCGCCACGGCAAAGGCCATGATTCCGGCCAGCGTCTTGAAAGCGATTTCGGCGGCGCTACCGGGTAGCCAGTGGGTCAGCATCATCTGTATTGCCCCGAAGATAACGAAAAGCATCACGAAGATAAAACCCCTCGCCAGCCATGAAGTCTGCGGCCTGGTAATAATCCTCCAGAACCGCAGCGGCTTACCTAGGTAAACAAGGTGTGTTCCCCCCTTGATGACGGCGATTATCAGCCAGCTTACCAGCATGCCCCACAGGCTGTTGAAATAAAGCGATACTAAATATAAACCCCCGCCCAGGCCCCCGGCGTAGAAAGCTATCCAGAGGAATATCCCCCGGCGGTCTATCCACTCCGTCTGGCGGGTGTAGTTAATCATCCATTGATGTGCTTCCACTTTACTCGCCCACTCCTATCGCTTCGGGTTCTTTTTCCGGTTTGTCATCGACCTTTGGTTCGTCCGACTGTCCTATTTTCCCGTCTATAAAGAAAACGGAGGGGTCAGTATTGTATTCAGGATGCAGCTGGAAACCCTTCTTTTCGCGTATCAAACGGGATACCTCGCTGTCGGGGTCGTCGAGGTCTCCGAATGTCAGTGCTCTGGCCGGGCAGGTGTTCACGCAGGCGGGCGTGGCCTCGCGGTCGACACCCGGTTTAAGTCCTTTGGCCAGACCGGCGTCGATTCTCTCGGCGCAGAAATTGCATTTTTCGGTCGTCCCTATCTGGTGCTTATAGAGCTTCTTACCCGCTTTTTCAAAGTCGGTAACTACTCTGCCCGGGAAAAAGCCCTGGTCTTTGTCTTTGGAGAGAAAAGTGCGGTTCTGGTAGGGGCAGGCTACAATGCAGTAGCGGCAGCCGACACATTTGTCCTGGTCCACCGTTACTATGCCGTCTTCGCGGCGCGTTGTGGCCCCGGTCGGGCATACCTCAACGCAGGGCGCGTCCTTACACTGGTTGCAGCGTACGGAATACGTCGATACGGTAGGGCTGTCGCCTCCCGTCTCCATTGCCACCAGCCTGGGCCAGTTTATGCCCATCGGCAGGAAATGCTCGATTCTGCAGGCTGCAATACAGGCATAGCAGCGCACGCATTTAGATAAGTCAACTACCATTCCCCATCTCATCGTAGTTTACCTCCTTGTTTATAATATCATAATGCATAGTAGTTGTCAATAGTTAATAATCAAAACGTAGAAATATTATCAAATATATGTGCAAAGCTGGTATTAATATCATAATATAATGCTCAAAACGTAATTTGGTTGTACGATTTTTCCATTGCACAAACGAATGGTATAATAGACCGACAACTTTTTAGTTAAAACAGTATACGGAGGTATTGATGAGCGCTGAAAAACAGGCTATTGTAACGACTAAGAACGGTAAACTTGAGGGCTATACTCAAGACGGTCTCTATGTTTTCAAGGGGGTTCCATACGCCGCCCCGCCCGTGGGTAGCTTACGCTGGCTGCCGCCCCAACCCCCCGAATCTTGGAGCGGCGTTCGGCCTGCCAAGGAATTCGATGCCATTGCCCCACAGAACGCCATGCCATTTAAAGCTCCCGGAATGTTCGCTTTTGATGAGCAGCTTCAGGATGAAAGCTGCCTTTTCCTGAATATCTGGACGCCCGGCCTTGACGGTGCCCGTCGTCCTGTCATGTTCTGGATTCACGGCGGTGCCTTTATCATCGGCTCGGGCACCGAGCCTTTCCTTGAAAACGGCGAGCTGGTCAGGCGCGGCGATATCGTCCTGGTCAGTATCAACTACCGCATGGGCGCGTACGGATTTATGAACCTTAAAGAACTAACCGGGGGTAAAATACCGGCCACCGGTAATGAAGGATTGCTCGACCAGGTTGCGGCGTTGGATTGGGTGCATGATAACATCGCCGCCTTCGGGGGCGACCCGGATAATATCACTGTATTTGGTTTTTCTGCCGGCGGTATGAGCATCGGCTGTCTCTTGGGCATGCCTGCGGCCCGCGGCAAGTTCCACAAGACCATTAACCGCAGCGGCGCGGCTAATACTGTCGATACGCTGGATAGCGCCGTTAAGATATCGAGGGGTTATTTAAAAATACTAAATGTGAAAGAAAATGATATCGATTCTTTGCGTAAACTGACCACACAGCAGCTTATGGATGCACAGCAGGAGCTGGGCAACAGGCTGCGGGAGACGGAATACCGTATTACCCCGTTCCAGCCCGTTGTCGACGGAGAGGTTATCCCGGAATGGCCTCTCGAAGCTATCAGGAAGGGCTCGGCTAAAAACGTTTCCGTTATGGCCGGTAATATGCTCGATGAGATGAAGGCGATGACGATGATGGACCCCGCCACGAGTAATATGAGTGAAGAGGATTTGCTCAAGAGGCTAAACGACCTGCTACCGCTGGAGTCAGTGCCAGACATAGTAAAGCTTTACCGTGGAATTTTGGAGAAACGCGGCGAAAAACTGTCTCCGGCTAATATCATGGGCACCTTAAATGTCGCCCTTATGTTCCGTATTCCGACCATCCGACTTATCGAGGCCCAGCGAGACGTCGGTGCGCCGGCTTATAATTACCTGTTTACCTATAAATCGCCGGCGATGGGCGGCGTCCTGGGCGCGATGCACGGGGTTGATAATCCCTTCCTCTTCGGGCAGCTCGACCCCAATTTAACCGGTAACGGACCGGAAGCCCGGAGTCTTGCCGTAAGAGTGCAGGATGCCTGTGTTGCCTTTGCCCGCACCGGCGACCCGTCATGTAAAAGTGCCGGGAAATGGCCGGTCTATGGCAAAGACCGCATGACGATGATTTTCGATGTCAATACCCGCGTCGAGGCTGACCCGTATCAAGAGGAACGCTTGGCCTGGGAGACTAATAGACTGACACACACCCGGCCGCTGTAAATTATACTTTAGACCGAGGCCAGTATTACATCGAGAACTGCGGTTTGCCCGCCGCGTACGATATCCATGCATTCCTTTAACGCCCCGGGGACTTCGGCGGGGTTGTCCACCATGCGTCCGTAGGCGTTATTGGCGCGGGCAATCATCGTGTAGTCCGGCGGACTGGCGATATCGGCGCCCATGTTGTCCACGTTGTAGCTTTCTTTGAATAACCCCTTGATTGCCCCGTAGCCTTGGTTATCGTAGATGATGGCTAGGAAAGGCGCTTTATAAAAGTTTGCCGACCATAAGGTGGCTTCCGGGCAGCCGTAGATGAAAGCGCCGTCTCCCATCAGGCTGATAACTGTCTTATCTGGCGAAGCTAGCTTGGCCCCCAGCGCCGCCCCGGGCGCCCAGCCGATACACCCCCCCGGACATGATAGCAGTGTGCCGGGCTTGCTTCGGTGTATCAGGTGTGCCACCGTCGTTACCGGTGAAATCGTCTGGTTCACTATAATCGTATCATCGTCGATTACCTTATCGATGCAGTAGCTAAGCCAGTGGGAGGTAATTGGTTTTTGGGAGGCATGGCTTTCTGCAAGCTTTCTCCACTCACCATTGAGTTTATTATGTTCGGCGGCCAGCGTTTCGTAGCGTTTCTTTAACTGTTCGCGCCTTTCGCCGGTCAGTTTGTTCTTTATTATCTCCGTCAGGGCAGGTATCGCCTGGGAGGAGTCGGCTTTGATTAGCATATCCGGTTTTTTGTCCCAGAGCGGCACGCCCTTTTTCACGGTATCTATATCTATATGTATGATTTTTGCGCCGGGGTCGGGTGAGACCGTCGGTGCCGCGTAATGCATGTCGTAATCGATAGCCAGGATGACGTCGGCTTGAGTCAGCAGGGGATTGCCGAAACCTACTGCTGAAGAAAGGTAGGCAGCCATCGGGTGCGTGTTGGGGAAGTTCACCCTCGTATCGGATGTCATTACCCGGGCCGCCAGCGTTTCCGCCAGCTTTACCAGCGACGCCACGGTATCGAGGTTTCTTCCGGAATATCCGGTCACTACCAGCGGGCTTTCCGCGTTAATTAGAATTTCGGCGGCTCTGGCAAGAGCATTTTCATCTGCTTTCGGCGGTGCTTCCTTGGTGGCTTGATAGGTTTTTGGCGCGGACGTCTTTCCCTTGTCCCAGAGGACTCCCCTTGGCAGCGTTAAATACACCGGACCGCACGGCTCGGTCGTGGCGATGCGGAAAGCCTGACTGAATACCTCCCCGATATCCTCCCCGTGTTCAAGCTGGTGGTCCCACTTGACGAAGTTCCGCACCATCATGCCCTGGTCGAAAGGCTCGTCACGCCAGTCGCGGCGTTCCAGCGGCTCCTGGACTTCCGTGAAAAATACCAGCGGCACTTTGCCCCATTGCACGTTATGCAGTGAGCCGCCTAGCTGCAGCACC
>JAFGHK010000030.1 GCA_016930185.1 Dehalococcoidales bacterium
ATAAATTATATAATTTTACTTTTTTCTCAATTTAACCTAATCTTATAATTAATTTGTTTATATCCAACTTATATTCAACATTATACCTAGTCAGTCGTTTCCTCCGCCTTTCCCTTATAACTGCATTTCACGCACCACGCCTGCTTGCCGTGCTGTGTCAGCAGGCTGCCGCACTGCGGGCAGGGATAGGGCAGGGGCTTGAAATTGGTCAGGAACTTGCAGTCGGGGTAGCCGGAGCAGCCGTAGAAGGCGCGCCCTTTCTTGTTCATCCTCTGGATGAGGTCCTTGCCGCACTCCGGGCACTTAGCTCCTGCAACCTTAACCTGGAACGACTGCGTGTATTTGCAGTCCGGATAGCCGCTGCAGGCAATAAACTTACCGAAGCGTCCCGTCTTGATTACCAGCGGCTTGCCGCATTCGGGACACATCTCGCCGGTGGGCTCGTCGGTCAGTTTCACCTTTTCCGCCGTCTCTACCGCCTTTTGCAGGTCTTTCTCGAAGGGCGTGTAAAAGTCTTTAATTACGCTCGGCCATTTACGCTCGCTGCCGGCTATATCGTCGAGTTCCTTTTCCATGTCAGCCGTAAACTTGACGTTGATGATATCCGGGAAATGCTGCACCAGCAGGTCGTTAGTGGCGAACCCTACCTCGGTAGGCTGAAAAGCCCCGCTTTCCTTATTGACATACCCCCGCTCCTGAATGGTGGAAATCGTGGGCGCGTAGGTGCTGGGCCGCCCGATGCCGTTTTGTTCCAGCGTCTTGACCAGCGTCGCCTCGGTATATCTCGGCGGCGGCTGTGTGAAACACTGCTCCGGGTAAACGCCCATGAATTCCAGCGCGTCGCCTTTTGCCAGTGCCGGCAGCTTGACTTTCTTTTCTTCCTCCGCCTCGTCCTTACTTTCGCTGTAAAGGGTGATAAAGCCGGAGAATATATTCACCGATGCTGCTGTCCTCAAGAGGTAATCCTTTTGATTCCTGGCTTCAATATCTACGGTCGTATTCTCGAAAATCGCCGCCGCCATCTGGCTGGCCACCATGCGCTTCCAAATCAGGTCGTAGAGCCGGTACTGCACCGTGCTCAAGTATTTTTTTATTTTGGCCGGTTCACGGTGTATCCGGGTGGGGCGGATAGCTTCGTGGGCTTCCTGCGCGCCACGGGCACGCGTTTTAAAATAGCGCGGCTTGGGGGGCAGATATTTTGCGCCGTATGTCTCCTTTATATACGCCGCAGCCTCGGTAATGGCCGACTGCGTAACGTAGGTGGAGTCCGTGCGCATATAGGTTATCAGACCCACGTTGCCTTCCTCGCCGACAGGCAGGCCCTCGTATAGCTGCTGGGCTATTGCCATCGTCTGCCTTGCGGTGAAGCGCAGCTTGCGGTAGGCTTCCTGCTGTAGGGTGCTGGTGGTGAAGGGGGGCGCGGGCTGCCGCATTGCCTTCTTCGCGGTAACTTTCAGCACGTTATAAGCTGCTTTTTCCAGTTCTTTTTTCAAGCCGTCGGCTTCTTTGCCCGTGTGAATATCCATTTTCTTGCCGCCGGCCAGTCCTATCAAAGTCGCCCGGAAAGACGGTTTTTGAGCTTTCTTGTTAAGTTCGACTTCTATGACCCAGTATTCCTCGGCTTTGAACGCCTGGATTTCACGTTCTCTATCGACGATTATTTTCACTGCCACCGACTGTACTCTGCCGGCGGAAAGGCGTTTCCTGACCTTTTTCCAGAGCAGGGGACTGATTTTATAGCCGACAAGCCTGTCCAGGATGCGCCGGGCCTGTTGTGCGTCCACCAGCTGCATATCGATGACACGCGGGTTTTTAAAAGCTTCTTTGACTGCCTGTTCCGTTATCTCGCGGAATACCACGCGCTGAAACGACTTCTCTTTATCACCGGTCACCTCTGCCAGGTGCCAGGCGATTGCCTCACCCTCGCGGTCGGGGTCGGTAGCAAGATATATTGTCGAAGCGTTCTTCGTCGCCTGCTTGAGTTCGTTAACCAGCTTGGTCTTGGCTTTAGGCACTACGTACCTTGGTTTGAAATCATGATCGATATCCACGCCCATCTGGCCGCGGGGCAGGTCCCTTACATGACCAAGCGAGGCTTTGATGCTGTAGCTCCTGCCGAGGATTTTAGACAGTGTCCTGGACTTCGCCGGTGATTCCACGATAACAAGTTTATTACTCATGTTTTTTAATCAACTCTCACTCTGTATTCCTGTCGCATCTCCCGCGACAATACGTAATTCATCGTTCCTACCTGCTTGACCAGCCCCTTAAGCTCCATCATCGCCAGGGTACTGCTGACCGTAGCCGCCGGCAGGCCGCTCTTGCGGCACACCTCGTCGATGTGCAACGGCTCGGCGCTTAGCTGCTTGATAAGGACGGTCTCCGTCTCTGTTTCCGGCAGCACCTCGCTCATCTCGATTTGCCGGGCTACCGTCGTCAGGTTTAGTTCTTCAAGGATGTCCGAACAGGTGCGTACGAGCTTGGCCTCGCCCACCTGAATAACGTGGTTAGTCCCACGGCTAGCCGGGGATAAAATACTGCCGGGTACCGCAAATACCTCTCTATCCTGTTCCAGGGCGTCGCGGGCGGTAATCAAAGCGCCGCTGTCCTCGTCCGCCTCCGTGACCAGCACTCCCAGGCTTAGACCGCTTAAAATACGGTTGCGACGGGGGAAATTCTCGGCGCGGGGCTTCATGCCCAATGGATATTCGCTTAATATCGCGCCGCGCTCCATAATATCCCGCGCCAGTTTTTGATTCTCTGCCGGATAGATTATATCCAGTCCGCTGGCGAATACCGCCACCGTTCTGCCGCCTGCCTCTAAAGCGCTGCGGTGGGCGACGGTATCGATGCCCCTGGCCAGCCCGCTGACGATGGTAATTTTATTCCTGGCAAGGTCGGTCGTAATCTCTTCGGTTACCTGCTTGCCGTAAACCGTGGCGCGGCGCGTCCCGACCACCGCCAGGCACCACTCATCTTCCGGCAGCAGAGCACCCTTTACATAAAGTACCGGCGGATAATCGTATATTTCTTTAAGTCGCTTGGGGTATTCTTCATCGTTGCAGGTGACAACTTTGACCTTGTAATGCTGCAGTTTCTCCATCTCCGCATCAGGGTCTATTTTGTCCCGCCACTGCTCGATGGAGCGCAGGGCAAGGCTATCCAGTCCCGCTCTCTTAAGCTCGCCCGGCGATGCCTTCCAGGCGAGCTCCAGGCCCTCGAAATGCTTCTCCAGCAGACCCAGTCTTACCCGCCCGATGCCGGGGATATTATTGAAACCCACCCAGTATTTAATATCTTTGTTCAAGGCAATTAAATTCTAGCACAGGGTAAGTATGATAACAAAATAGCGTCTTTTATTCCCTGAACCCACTTTACACGCATCTGTTTTGTATGCCAAGATGTGCAGAGAATCGGCATATATAAACATATAATCGTAAGTATTTCCTGTCCAAGTGAGGTGTGATATGGAGAACAAAAAGAACATTCGAGACGAATCGTCCTCGCAGAACGGCCTGCTGATAGACGAGGAAAAAACCGAAGATATCGCCGAGCAGATACAGGACCTCGTCGAGAAGGATGAACGACCAGCGGCGGTCGAGTTATTCAGCCAGCTACGCCCGGGCGACCAGGGCGAGGTAATGGACGACCTCCCGCTTGAGACAAGACAGGAAATGCTGAAAGCCCTGCCTCCCGAGGAAGCGGCGGAAATCCTTGAGCACCTTGAGCCCGGGGACGCCGCCGAGGTTTCTGAAGGAGTGGATTCCTCGGTATTGTCCGATATTCTGGACGAAGCCGATTCGGACGTGGCGGCGGACATTCTACGGCAACTCCCTGAAGAACATGCCCTTGATGTCCTGGGTGAAATGGAGGAGGCCGCCGATATCATTCCCGTTTTGCAGTACCCTGATGACAGCGCCGGCGGGCGTATGGTCGTTGAATTCGTATTCGTGAAAGACGACGCCACTGCTGCAGTCGCCCTTGACACACTGCGTAAACAGGAACCGGAGCAGGTAAAAGACATCCGCTCCGTTTTCGTCACAGATGCCGAAGGCCGCCTGGCAGGGGAGTTAAGCGTTGCCCGACTTGCCCTCGCCGGGCCAGGGACCAAGGTCAGGAATATCATGGAAACGGACATTGTCTCCGTTGCCGTTGACACCAACCAGGAGGAATGCGCCCGCGTTATGGAGCGCTATAACCTCGACCAACTTCCCGTCGTCGATGCAGCCAGGCAACTCGTCGGCGTCATCATGAGCGAGGATATCATCGATGTTATCGAGGAAGAGGCCACCGAGGATATTTACAGGCTCGCAGGAATTCCCGGCGAGCGCGTCTTCGGGTCTTTGATCCTTTCCATGCGCAATCGCCTCCCCTGGCTGTCTCTCAACCTGGTTACTCTCTTCCTGGCGGCGCTGGTTATCAGCACCTTCGAATCAACCATCGCCCAGTTTGTGACGCTGGCCGTTTTTCTGCCGATTGTCGCGGGTCAGGGAGGTATCGGGGGCACGCAGACCCTTACGCTGGTGGTACGAAGTATTGCTTTAGGGGAGGTATCTAAGAAAGGCGGGCTTCGTCTGCTCCGCCGCGAAGTGATACTGGGTCTGATACACGGACTGTTGCTCGGCGTGGTGGTGGGGTTGATAGCCTATTTCTGGAAAGGCAACTACATGCTCGGCGTGGTGCTGGGTATGGCTATGATAGGTAACATGATTATCGCCGGTCTGGCCGGCGCGGGCATCCCGCTGGTACTTACCCGGCTTCGCGTCGACCCTGCAGTTGCTTCCGCCGTAATCGTCACGACTTGTACCGACGTAATTGGATTTTTACTTTTCCTGGGACTGGCGACCGCTCTGGTTACCTTTTTAGTATAAACCAATTGCACTGAAGCTCTGTCGGCTAAAGGATTCGTTTAAAGCGGAGAGGGTGGCCGACTGCGCTGAAGCTCTGTCGGCTAAAGGATTCGTTTTAAAAGCGGAGAGGGTGG
>JAFGHK010000031.1 GCA_016930185.1 Dehalococcoidales bacterium
ATATCAAACGCATGGCAGCCGCCGGGATAGACACGGAGTTCAGTGGGGACACCGGCGGCAATCAGTCTCCGCGCGTAATCAACGTCTTCCTCGGCGAACAGGTCAATAGCCCCAACCGTGATATATGCAGGGGGAAGTCTTTCCAGGCTTTCCGCCCGATAAGCCGCTGCATAGCTGGAAATATCAGAGCCGCCCGGTTCACAACCAAGATAGGAACGCCAGCCTATCAAGTTATTTTCACGGGTCCAGAAGAGCGAGTCCGGCAGGACATCGCTGGGGGGAGCAACATTACAATCGTTAATCATGGGATAAATAAGCAATTGAAAAATCGTTTTCACCTCTGCCCGGTCGCGCGCCAGGATAGCCAGTCCGGCGGCGAGCCCACCACCCGCGCTTGCTCCCCCGATAGCGATACGTGAGGGATCGACCTTCAGGTCGCTGGTATGAGTTGACAGCCATTTTAGGGCGGCGTAGCAGTCTTCCAGAGAGGCGGGGTAAGGGTGTTCCGGTGCCAGCCGGTATTCCACTGAAACTACCACGCAATTGCTGGCTAAGGAATATTGTTTGGCGGTGAAATCCTCATGGTCGATTTTACCTAAAACGTAACCACCGCCATGAATCCACAGCAGAGCCGGGAGTAGCCCCGTTTGCTTTTTCGGTCGGTAAATCCTGACAGTAACATCAGGGGCGTCTTTGGGACCTGGTATAATTTTATCTTCCGTAACAACACCCGGAATGTCCGGTAATTGTGATTTCATTGCCGCCATCATTCTCTCAGAAGCAACACGGGCGGCACGTATATCATTAAGATTCGTTGGTGGCATCTGGTTTAATATCGTTTTAATAGAGTCTTTTAGTTCCGGGGCTAATTGTTCGGTCAAATCACGTACCATATATTTACTCCTGTTTTTTATTAAGATATTGCTAACAACCCTGTGTGCTTCTGTAAATGATGTCGTCCTGGATTTCCGGGGAAAGCATCACAAAGTAGGCGCTGAAGCCTCCCACTCTAACCACCAGGTCGCGGTGCTTCTCCGGATAAACTTTGGCATCAAGCAGTTCCTCGGTATCCACCATATTGAACTGGATATGCTGTCCGCCATTTCTAAAGAAAGTATCGGTAAGGATAGCCAGTTTTTCCCGACTCTCCGGACTCTGCATGACGGTATTGGAAAACTTCTGGTTCAGGCATGAAGCGTAGGATTCATTAAACCCTGCTTTGAGCGCCGACCTGATTACAGCGGTGGGGCCAAGCTTATCCATTCCCCTCATTGGTGATATCGAGCCGTCGTTTAAGGGTTCCTTGGATTTACGTCCGTCGGGTAACGCTCCTACGCCCAAACCGCCGAAGTAATGCCAGGATAGTCCTTCCCGGGAAATTTTGCAGGGCACATCGAATGGATTTTTATATGTCATGATGACACTGCCGGAAAATTTGCCTACTTCCCGGACCATCAAATCCGCTTCGTCGATATCATTACCGAATTTGGGCGCTGCCAGGCACATTTGCATTATCTCCTCGCCTTTTTTACCTGCAAAATTAGTATCAATGGAATGCATCAACTCATCCATGGTCAGTTTTTTCTCGTCGAATACCAGTTTCTTGATGGCAGTGAGAGAGTCCGCCGTGTCAACGATTGCACGGTCGCTGATGCCGTAACTGTGGTCCGAATCTGTAATCAGAATATCCTGCCCCTTATCCATACAATTAGGGCCGGTAACACAGGAATTGAACGGAAAGCGCAGGTACTTCGGCTCAACGCTCTGGGCTAGAGTGCCCAGCCACAAAACCCGGTTGACAACAAACTTATATTGTTTCTTGAATGCTTCATATAACTCTTCAAAGCTCCTGAAGTCTCTCGGGTCGCCGACATCAATACCGACCTTTTTGCCGGTGATTTGGGATACTCCCCGATGAAGCGTGAGGTCCAGAAGCAGGGCAACATTTACCGCCCCTTTGCCCTCGCTGCCGTTATGGTCGACTTTTGTCGGAAGAATCGGTGTAACACAACCCTGTCCGTACCATTCCCTAGCGTCTCCGACGGGCGTTCCGTCGTTGACAAAACTGGCGACAACATGGTCGCTGTTTTCGAAGAGAGGAATACCACCCTTCGTCTTATAGTTCGTTTCTATTGCTTTAAGCATTAATGAACGGGGTGTTTGCGAGTTCCAGTTAATTAAAACGGTCGGCGATGATATTTTAATCAGACCTATCATATGGAGAACAAGATAGCTCAAAGCATTTGTAGCATCTTTACCCTCCCTGTCCACGCCGCCGATATTGATACTATTAATGCTGTAGCTGAACTGGTGGGTCTCCTGCTGGGTTTTACCAACCGGGATGACGACTTTCATGCCCCAGAGCGTTAAGGCGCTGCCTAAAAGCTCCGCCGCCCTTTCCAGTGTTAATCGGCCTTCATGAAGGTCTTTTTCAAAATAGGACTTAAGGTACTGGTCGATTCTGCCGACTATAAGAGGATACATTGCCTCCAGCCCTCTGCCGACTATTATGAAGTTCATGAACTGGAGAGCCTCATGAAATGTTCGCGCTGGGTTCTCCGGCACGCGCTTACAGATATCAGCTATCTTGATAAGCTCATTTCGTCTTTCAGGGTTAGATTCCTTTTCGGCTTTATGGCGCGCCAAGTCGGCGTATCTCCTTGCGTAATTTATCATCGCTTCACAGACAATAATCGCCGACTGCCAGAAATAGAGCTTGTTGACATCGTTCTCTTTCATCTCCTGGAAACGCTGGATTCCGGCTTTGGCTTCCTCTATCAAGCCGCCCATTCCTTTTGAAAGTAGCTTTTCCCACATACCCCGGCAGGTCACTCCGGGGTAATAGCCGGAGTCAGGGGTAGGGTCGGCGCCTTTTGCTTCGCTGATGTCCTGTGCCCAGGTGCCCACTACTGATTGCCATGTTTCATTAACATGGTCCGGGGCCGTCTTCCCGGCAAAGAAGCGGGCGCATTCCCTCAAGGTATTTTTGTCTTCTTGAGATTTTATTTTCTGAAATTCCATCCAGCGGCTTAATTTATCCCCTTCCTCCCACAATCCAGGGATAGAGTTTCCGTTTTCATCCACGAACGCCGGCGCTCCGATGAGATGTTCCGTTTCTCTGCCTGCGATGATGTCAAAATCATGGATAGCGATGGGGACGTTCTCCAGTACTTTCTTGAATAGTTTGGCGCGGCGTATTTCGATATCTTCTCCTTCCGTCTCCTGCCAGGATTCCTTCGCCAGATTGACACGGTCGACGGAGATTATCCTCGGAGCGCTGAACATGGCGTCCCTAAGCTGAAAGAGACACGGGCTTAATTTTAGATTATCAATCTCTTTTAAAAAAGCTTCGTTGGTTTTCAATTTAGTGACCATAATGACCTCCACTCAAGCTAACAGAAGCGTGTACGTTTTTTTTATCAATTTGATATCGTGCACATTATTCCATGAGATTCGAACCTTTTTTTTATTGATTCCAGATGCTCGGATTCAGGATAAGGGACATCGGGCAATAGATATCTCCTATCCAAAGACTCGTATTTACTTTTTCCATATCGGTGGTACGGCATTAATTCAATTTTAAGAGCATTATTACCCAAACCATGTAAAAAATCTGCCGTTTCCTTTATGTTTTGCTCATCATCATTAATCTCCGGAACTAACGGCATCCTGAAAAGCGTTGCTACGCCACTTTCAGCCGCAATCCTTGCGTTGGTAAGTATCAACTCGTTCGGTTTACCTGTGTATTGACGATGTTTTTCCGAATCCATATGCTTAAGGTCGTAAAGTATGTAATCCGTATAAGGGAGAACCTGCCTCAAAGCGGACTCTGCGGCATTTCCTGATGTTTCAATGCAAGTATGAATACCGTCCTGACGGCATTTTTGAAACACGTCGCATACAAGTTGCGGCTGCAGCAGGGGTTCTCCCCCAGAAACCGTTACCCCGCCGCTAGATGCCTGGTAAAATATTTTGTCGCGTTTTACCGCATCGAACACTTCTTCTTCACTCATTAGCTTGCCGTAGAGGACCAGGGCTTTATAAGAACACGCCTCGCAGCATATACCACAGCCGTCGCAGCGTTCCTGGTCGAGGTGAGGAAGCTTGCCTTCCTGATAGTCCAGCGCGCCATTGGGACAAATTCCAGCGCACTTGCCGCATTTGGTACAGAGCTTCTGAATAAATCCCACTTCAGGGTGCGGGGAAATACACTCCGGGTTGCTGCACCACTGGCATTTAAGACTGCATCCTTTTAAAAATACCACTGTCCTTATTCCCGGCCCGTCATGGATAGAGTATCCCTGTATATTTGTGACCAAACTGGATGTCATGATTGTTTTACTTTACCTACCTGGGTGAATAATTTAAGCGTATCCGCCACATCCCAGTGCTCGGCGATTTTCCCATCTTCTATGCGGAAAATGTCAACAACATCGAAGTTGAGTTTATTTCCGGTAGGAGGATTCCCCAGCCATTCGTTTTTATGGGTCGCCGTGGTAGTGGAGTACATCATGACGATATCACCCTCGGCGATAATTCTTTTTACGGTGTAGCTAAAATCGGGCAAGCCCTTGAATATGCCCTTGAAGAATTCTTTAAATCCAGCTTTGCCCTGTGGTGTATCCGGGTTATGCTGGATATAATCATCTTTCATAATTTCATCGAGTTTGTTAAAATCATGGTTCTGAAAAACGGTTTTGCAAAGTGTCTCGACAAGTTTTTTATTTTTCTCAAGTTTAGACATCTTCCGTTTACCTCCCGGCTTTTTATTTCCACTATTTTCTAAGCATCCATTTCGCCCCGGACGTATAAAGACATTTAAGGCTTAATGATGGAGTCTTCTTTTTTAACGTATTTAGACGCAATGCTGGTATGGAACAGAATGATGGGTTTATCAACCCTTTTGAAAATAAGCGGGCAGTGTATTAGTCCGGCGGGAATATAGACACTTGCCGGCGTGGTGAAGGTGTGCATTTCCTGCTCCTCGCCTAAACCGATTTCTATCTCGGCAAACAGGTCGTCCATATGTTCATAATCGTAAGAGACGAAATGCAGATACATATCGAAATCGTGAGAATGAGGGTATTCCTCCATTTTACACGGCGCCATAACGCGGGTAATCATAAATGTAACATTGGTTTTATAATCGGTTGCGCCAATCCATTCCATAGTAGGCCACGGTTCATGTTTCGTTACGGATCTTCTTATTACATACTTGCCATATTTAGACTCTTTCATCAATTCACTCCCATATATAAGAATTTTGTTTTTAAGAGGATAATTGTCAAACCATCTCTACTAGGCACTTATCAAGGTATAACTTTTCCGCTGGTTAGCTTTCTGCCATAACATCATGTGCCCAGCTTCCTGCGAGATTATTTTAACCGCGTCGACGGCAAGTTGGCCAAGCTGGGCGGCCTCTGCCTCCGTGAAAAAACCGACAATCGTGACATAACCAATCGGGTATTCATTATGGTCTAATATCGGCGCGGCAACAGCATTCATCCCCTGTTGAATATCCCCCAGCTCCAGCGCAAATCCATTCCGCCGGCATCTAACCAGTTCTTCCTGGAGCCTTTTTTTGTTAAATTTTTCCGGGCGTCCGTAAAAATAGAGGTCTTTATTTTTGAGAAGCTCTTCAAGTTCGTCTTCAGGTAAAAAGGCCGCAATCACTTTTCCATGAGCACCATATGTTATCGGAGTAACATATCCGATAGGGGAAGAAACTCCAATACCTGGCGCTCCTAAATACTCGGCAACAACATACGTTTTATCATCGGAAATTATACCCAGCGCTACGGTTGCTCCAGCCTTTTTTGCGAGATCCTGGAGGACTGGTTCGGCGAGACGGGGGAGACTTAAAGTCTCTAACAATTTTCCGGCAAGCGTTAAAAGTCCGGGCCCAAGTACATAGCCTTTTCTGTTGGGATTCTTTTTCACGAAACCGTGCTCATTAAGAGTATTCAGGATAGAAAAAGCTTTACTACGGTGAATACCAACTTCCTGGCAGATGTCCGTAAGGCTTTTAGGGTTACTCCCGTTATCAGCAAGACAAAGCAATACCCGAATTGCCTGTTCGACGGCCGGTACTTTATACGGCTTATTGGCCTGATTATTGTCAGCAGACATAGTAGTTTTATCCTTAGAACTAAAGTTTTGTAGATAGAATAACAGAATTACAACTTGTTGTCAAGTAATTTTCCTTCATCATGCACTGTAGGATTTTCCGGTAGTAAGCCTTCTCTAACTACCCAACCGAAGAAATTCGCCAGAACAACGAAGTAGTGATGAATTGTGGCATGCGTGACCTTACGTTGAGTTGGTTCAGAGCCGTTTCCCTTCAATCCCCACCGGTTAGTTTCGTTAGCTACATAGCCCAAGAAGTCCCGAATATCCTATTCGGTAATCGCACTGATATCATCGGGCCATTCTTTTTGCTGGGTATACCAGAGGAAACGTTTGAGGTTTTCGGCGTAGAACTCTACTGTACGAGGGCTTTTACCCTCTGTTTGCTTGGTGAGGACAAACCCATTTATTAAAGATTTCAGGGAAGTCCCCTGGGGTGCTGTCGGGCGCGTGGTAACAACCATTTTTCATTCGCGGATCCGCCCTATTTTTAAAGTATCAGAAGGTCGTCAATAGATTCGACCACTCGTGGCACTATCAATGTATCAGAAGGTCGCGACCAAAAATTTCATAGCTAAAGTCGGGGCGGGCAGATTCGAACTGCCGACCTTCTGAACCCCATTCAGACGCGCTAAACCAGGCTGCGCTACGCCCCGATTTCCTTAATAATCATAGGGTGACACAGGCTAAGTTGTCAAACAAAAAGAGCGGGCGGTTAACGGGGCGGGGGGATACGTTATTCGTTTTATTGGTTTTTGAAGTAATTTTTCCGGTGTCTTTAGCTACAAACCGTAGCTGATTCGTTTTCCCGAATTATAGAGTTATATTAAGTGCATTAGTGAGACTTTAGTGCTTGACAAAAATTATAGTAAATAAGTAAATATAAAAATAGAAATGTTGACATATCTATCAATAAGTACCAGAATAGAACTTTCGTGGAGGGTCTTAGATAAAGGAGGTAAATGATGGTAACTGACGAAATCACCGAACGGAAACTGGGTAGCCTGCGAATCTGGAACATTGTTGTCGGGATTATTCTCGCAGTGCAGGCAGTTATGCTCGCAGTGCTGACCAATGATTTCTCACTTCCTGTAACATCAACTTACATGAGCGGTCCTCCCGGCACCGCTCCGGAACTGCACCACCTGTTCAATATATCTACCGGCTGGGGCGTTTTCGCCTTTCTCGCGATATCCGCCGCTGCTCTATTGATAATCGCATCGCCTCTCGTTTTTCCATGGTATAAGCGCAACCTGCTACAAAAACGCAACTACGGACGGTGGATAGAGTATTTTTTCAGTTCCTCAATAATGATTGTATTAATCTCCCAACTCACCGGTATCAGTGATGTTGCGGCACTACTGGCTATCTTCGGTATCAACGCCTGTATGATACTATTCGGGGCACTGCAAGAGAAATATGAAAAACCAGGCAAACCGAGCTGGTTACCATTCTGGTTCGGAAGTTTTGCGGGAGTCATCCCGTGGATTGCGATAGTAATCTACGTGATAGCACCAGGACTCACGGTATCACCACCCGGATTTGTCTATGGAATTATCGCTTCACTGTTCGTTTTCTTTAACTGCTTTGCGGTCAATATGATACTGCAGTACAAGCAGGTAGGCCCCTGGCGAGACTACCTGTTTGGCGAAAAGGTGTATATAATACTCAGTCTGACAGCCAAGGCATTGCTTGCCTGGCAGGTGTTCTTCCCGGTGCTGATGTCAACCTAATTTATCAATTGAAAGTAGAAAGGGAAACGGCAATGAAGGTTGATTTCTATTGCTAGGTAAAATGAAATACCTGCCGTAAAGCGAAGGAGTATCTTTCGCAGAAAAACGTAACGATCAACGAGCGCGATTTTTTTAAAAATCCCTTCACACGGGCTGAAATAGAAGAGCTACTCCAGGGAAAGCCGGCTTCAGAGATGTTTAACTTCAGGAGTCCGAGCTTCAAGCAGCTCGGACTAGAAAAGGAAAAGCTGACCGACAAAGGAATCATCGACTTGATATTGAAAGAGCCACGGCTTGTACGGAGGCCTGTCGTCCGTATCGGGGACAAAGTATATTCCGGCGCTGACAGAAAATTCTTGGAAGGTCTGATAAGTTAAAATGCAGAGGCTAAAACCGGAGAAGCTTCACGTTACGTACCTAGAAGGCGCTACTCAGGAACATCTTACATTACCGCGATGTTATACGTTAACCCACTCCGATATAACAGGAGACCTTTTCCTCTCCATATGCAGCAAGTATGATACGGAAAAGACCTCCAAGCTCTACACAAGATTGATGAGAGACGAGGTCCTGGCCGAGTTCGTCGATGAAGGAAATAACCTGACATTCAAGGTGTACTGCCACGTCAGCGGAGGATTTGTTCTCGGCACGGCCAAGTTCCGGTATAACATCTTTAAGACCGAACTGCCGCTTGCTTTAGAGTCTATCAGGTACGGTGACAGGGTCCTATTTGAACACAATCCTGAACTGGATAATATTCCGGTTCTTATACATTTCCACTCTACTAACAAACGGTTTCACAAGGTGGAAAACTGGGGCATTTTATCTGAATACAAATAGCGAATACTAAACAAAGGCTCAAGTTAATTATATAACCAGTTCTAACCCAGACCCACACTCCACATACTGTTCAGGAAACCGGCGGGCCAACTCTTTCTTGTATTGTGTGCAGTGGCAGGGGCATATTAAGGACAAGCCATTTAATCTGCTGAAATCATTAAAACCGTGGAAACCACCTATAATACCGTGTATCTCACCGAGGGAAGAGGCGGCGTCCAGGATAGTGCCAACACCAGGATGTGAACAACCTGTCACCACCACTATACCCCGGCCGGTTTTTATTGCCAGTGATTGCTCCATATTTTTTAATTCCCCGGTAGAGAAAACATTATCCGTGATTTGGAGCGGCTGGCTGACGGTAATCACCTTCCTGCCCGGTATTGTCGTTGCTGCAGAAGCGGGAAGATAAATAGTAGCACGGTCATTAATCTCAAGTATATCGCCGAGACCGCCGGTATGGTCGTAGTGGCCGTGGGAGATGACAATTACGGATATGAGCTCCGGGTCAATGCCGAGTTTCTCCATATTATATACTAAGGCAGCACCATCGTTACCCGTATCGAATAAGATAGGTGAGGCATGGTCGGTCTCTATGAGAGCCGAAAAGCCCCAGCCGGTTTCCAACCCCTGCTTATTAAGGTCATTGTCATATACAATCGTTATCCTGGTATCCACTCAAAACACCCCGATTACTTAACCAATCATAGGGTGACACAAGTTTGATTGTCAAACCATCCTGCGCCAAGGCTCCCACCTGCACCAAGGCTTCGGTGGGCAAGTCGGAGGGCAAGCAGGTGGCTTTTATTCGTTTTATTCGTTTTTGAGAAAATTTTTTTATGTCTTTAGCTACAAACCGTAGCTGATTCGTTTTCAGGAATATTGAAGTTATGTTAAGCCAGGTAAAAATCCCTCTGTCCCACCCTTTTTTATTGTTAAGGTGCGGCGGACTGACGCCTGTAATTTCCATTTATACTATAAGGTTACCAGGATATATTGTAAACGGGATTTTGTCGCAGTGAGTTCATGCTCTTAATAGTTGAGAAGGGAGAACTATACCTCACCCTGCCCTCTCCAAACGGGGCATTTGAATAAACCCAAGACACACTTGTTTGGAGAGGGGGAGTTATTGAGAGGGGCTGGCGCCCCTCTCTGCGGGGATTCCCCGGGGGGATTGATATAAGGGTAAAGCTGTTATAGAATACGTTAACTGATACCTTACTAGCCCAGTGGAGGCTATAGCAAGGGCGGTATATGAGGGGTGGAGGTAGAGAGTAAAAACATGAAACCTGGAGACATCATTTCATATTTAGAGATGTGTACACAAGAAAGGGTTAACCTTCAACGTGGTATGAATTTTCATTTGCGTGGAAGGAACAGTGTCATTCTAATGAGTTTAAGGCCTAATTCTCCCTATTCAGATAGAGTTGAAGAAGATGGGCGTATACTTATTTATGAAGGTCACGACGTGTCAAAGACAGTAGACACCCCTATACCAAAAATCATTGATCAACCAATCAAAAATCCTGGCGGCACACTGACTCAGAACGGACTATTTTTTAAAGCAGCAAAGGAATATCTAGAAAAGAAAAGAGAACCTGAATTTGTAATAGTATATGAAAAATTACGAGCAGGTATATGGGTGTACAATGGCATATTTAAGTTGATTGATGCTTGGCAAGAAAATACTAATAATCGAAAGGTATTTAAGTTTAAATTAATATTATCAGAAGAGTCGATACGTGATAAACAAAAACAACAAAGGAAAACGGACTTAGAACATAATCGTATGATACCACCCGAAGTAAAACTTGCGGTTTGGAAGCGAGATAAAGGCAGATGTGTTAAATGCGGAAGTACAAATAATCTTCATTTTGACCATATTATTCCATTTTCTAAAGGTGGTTCTTCTTTAGTTGCGGATAACATTCAGATATTGTGTGCAAGACATAACATATCTAAAAGAGACGAAATTGGATAACCCACCATTTGCCCCCCTCTCCCCATCCACGTTATAATTAGCTGGATACAATTCACATTGAACGAAGGATTCCTCCTCCCCAAACCGAGATCCTTCACTACGTTCAGGATGACATTTTAATGGGGGCCTTATGCTTAGCTGTTACCGTATCCTCGACCTTACCACGGAGAGGGCTTTTATTGCCGGTCGGGCTTTGTCCGACTGGGGGGCGGAGGTCATCAAGATTGAGTCGCCCGGCGGCGACCCCTCCCGTTTTAAGGGCCTTTTCTATAAGGATAAAGTTGACCCGGAGAAGAACCTCACCTGGCTGGCTTTCAACGCCAACAAGAAGAGCGTCACCCTGGATATAACGTCGCCGCAGGGCAAGGAGACATTCCTGAAGCTGGTCAAAACCGCCGACGCGGTGCTGGAGTCTTACGCGCCGGGGTACCTGGACGGGCTGGGGCTGGGCTACAAGGACTTAAGCGCCGTCAATCCCGGCATCGTGCTGACCTCCATGACGGGGTTCGGGCAGGAGGGGCCGTACCGGGACTACAAGGACCCGGACATCGTGGTGCGGGCATTAGGCGGCATGATTTATACGGTCGGTTACGACGACCGACCTCCCCTGACCACCGGCTACATCCACACGCACACGCTCGGCGCGATGAACGGCGCCGCCGGCACGATGATTGCCCTGACACATCGCGCCCACACCGGCAAAGGCCAGCATATCGACGCCATCACCCAGCAGGCGCTGGACATCGTCTGCTCGGCGGAAATCGAGGGCCCTTACGCCCTCTTCGGCGAGATTCCCAAACGCTACGGCACTGCACGGGCATCGGTCACTCTGAAAGACAACTCCACCTTCTACAACAAGCTCCTCTGGCCCTGCAAGGACGGCTATATCGCCCTCAACCTGCTGCTTAACGCCAGCGCCGCCCGCAACAACCGCAGCATGATGCAGTACCTCAAGAAGGACGGCATCGATATCGGCTACCTCGACGACTGGGAATGGGAGACGAAAAGCTGGGAGCACATGACTCTCCAGCAGGCGGAGAAACTGATGGACAGCCTCGGCAAGTTCTTCATGAACCACACCAAGCAAGAGCTGCTCGACCTGGCGATTGAAAACCGGTTCCAGCTAGGACCCTGCAATAACGCGGCGGACGTCCTCAAGCACCCGCAGCTTGCGGCGCGCCAGTACTGGAAGGAAATCGATTACCCCGGCATCGGCAAGCTGAAGTACCCGGGCGGGGCAGTGATAACGACGCAGGGATACGTGGGGCCGAAAAAACGGGCGCCGCAAGTCGGCGAGCATAACGACGAGATACTGAAAAATCTGGACTCGAAAAAACCATTTGAAAAGCCGAAGACGAACGACAATAAAAAGCCCTTCGAAGGCATAAAATTAATCCAGCTATGCTGGGCGGGGGTGGGGGTCTACACGTGCAATTATCTCTCGCACTACGGAACGACCACCATCCGCGTGGAAAGCTCGACGCGGCCCGACCCGGTCAGGCTTTTTGCGCCGCTGGCCCCCAACGACATACAGGGCAAGCACGCCGGACTGGAAAAAAGCTCGTTCTTCTCCATCACGCACACGGCGCCGGAACTATGCATCAGCCTCAACTTCAAGCAGCCGGAGGCCCTGGAAATATTCAGGAAACTGGTAGCATGGGCGGATGTGGTGGCGGAAGGCTTCCCAACGGGTGTCATGGACAAACTGGGGCTGGACTACGAGGGATTGAAGAAAATCAACCCGGAGATTATCATGTTCCGCACCTGCGGCTACGGTCACACCGGGCCCATGGCCGACCAGCCCGGCTTCGGGAGTATTTTAACGGCCGTCACGATGATGGACAACATCTGCGGCTGGCCGGATAGGCCGCCGGTGCCACCCTCCACCTATTACACCGACCAGCTTTCGCCGATGTACGCCTCGCTTTCCATCATGGCCGCCCTCGACTACAAGCGGCGGACGGGCAAGGGGCAGTACATCGACCACTCACAGGTGGAGACCGGACTGAACTATATGACACCGCTGATTCTCGATTACCAGGCCAACGGTCGGGAATTCCAGCCGAAGGGCAACAAGAGCGACCACGCGGCGCCTCACGGCATCTACAAGTGTAAAGGCGAGGACAGGTGGGTTGCCATCGCCGTGATGAGCGATAAGGAATGGCGGAGCTTCGTTAAAGTCGTAGGCAGCCCCAAATGGACACAGTCGAATAAATACGCCACGATGCAAAGCCGCATAAAATACAGCGACGAGCTCGATAAGCTGGTGGAGACGTGGACCATCAACCATCCTCCGGAAGCGGTGGAGGAAATGCTCCAGCAGGCGGGGGTGGGGGCGGGAACAGTCGCCAACGCTAAAGACATCGATGAAGACCCACAGATGAATTATTACAACTTCTACCGCGAGCTGGACCACCCCTATATAGGCAGGCTGCGCTACTATCACCCCGCCCCGATTAAGCTATCGGAAGCGGAGACGGCGGTGGACAGGCCGGTGCTTTTAGGCGAGCATACCGAATATATCTGCCGGGAAATCCTCGGCATGACGCAAAGTGAAATAGACAGACTGCGTCAAAAAGGCGCGTTCGAATAATCCGGTTCTTTACCGGGCGGTGCTGACGGCGGCTTTCTTTACTTTTTCAACTCTTACCGCAGAAACCTTGAACTCCGGAATTTTAGCTACGGGGTCGTAGGCGGGGTTGGTAAGTTCGTTGGTGGGAGTTTCCGCAAAGTGGAAGGTCATGGCGACCGTACCCTTCGGTGATTTTTCCGTTATCATCACCTTAGCCGTTACATCGCCGCGACGTGACACCACCCGCACCATCTCGTCGTCATTTATACCAAGTGACTTTGCATCTTCAGGATTTATCGCCACCCGCTCTTCACCCTTGAAAATATTTAATCCCTTAACCTTACGCGTCATCGTTCCGGTATGAAACTGAAAGAGGCTGCGGTGGGTGGTAAGCACCAGTGGGTATTCTTCGTCCGGCATTTCCGCCGGGGGCCGGTAAGTCAGTGGCATGAAACGCCCCTTGCCGCGTGTAAATATGTCAGTATGAAGAATAGCTGTTCCCGGGTGCTCTTCCGTGGGGCAGGGCCACTGGAGTCCTCCGTTTTCCAGACGTTTATAATTGATACCGCCGTAACTTGGTGTAAGGCGGGCAATTTCTTCCATAATAGCTTCGGGGCTTTCAAAATCGAAGCCCTTAGCTCCCATATGCCGGGCAATCTGGCATGTTATCCACCAGTCGGGCTGGCTGACGCCGACAGGTTCGATTGCTTTCCTGACCCTTTGCACGCGGCGCTCGGTATTGGTAAAGGTGCCTTCTCTTTCCGCAAAGCTGCAGGCCGGCAGGACCACATCTGCAAACTGTGCAGTCTCCGAGAGGAAGATGTCCTGCACCACGAAGAAGTCCAGTCGGTTCAAAGCCTCGCGCACATGCTTACCATCGGGGTCGCTCAAGGAGGGATTTTCCCCCATGAGGTATATTGCTTTAATCTTGCCGTCATGGGCGGCGGGGATAATCTCGGTAAGCGTCTTGCCCGGTTTCGGGTCCAGCCTGGCGCCCCAGGCTGCCTCAAATTTCTTCTGTATTTTCTCGTCGGCGACGGACTGGTAACCGGGGTAAACGTTGGGCAGGGCCCCCACGTCGCAGGCGCCCTGGACGTTGTTCTGACCGCGCAGCGGATTAACACCGGAGCCGGGCTTACCTATATTGCCGGTAAGCATGGCAAGGTTGGCTAAGGCCATTACGTTGTCTGTTCCATGCGTATGCTGGGTGATGCCCAGGGTGTAGAGAATGGCGGCCGGCTTATTGGTAGCGTACATGCGGGCGGCCTCGGTTACCTTTTCACCGGGCACGCCGGTAATCTCCTCCACAAGCTTGAGAGGATAGTCCTTGAGTGATTCTTTGAATTCGGCGTAGTTTTCGCAGCGCGAGCCGATAAAAGCCTCATCCGCCAGCCCCTCGTCGACGATGATTTTCATCATACCCATCAGTAAAACGACATCGGTGCCGGGGCGGTGCTGCAGCCATAAGGCGGCGTCTTCCACCAGCCCGACCTCCAGCGGGTTGGCCACGATAAGCCTGGTGCCACGGTGCACAGCCTGGCGGACGTCCATACCTATGATGGGATGGGCTTCCGTGGTGTTGGTGCCGATAGCCAGAATACACTTCGCATCGGAGATATCGTTAATGGAATTGGTCATCGCCCCGCTGCCTAAGGTAGTGGCCAGACCGGCCACAGTGGGAGAATGTCAGAGGCGGGCGCAGTGGTCCACATTGTTAGTGCCGAGCACAGCCCGGGCCAGCTTCTGCATGACATAGTTATCTTCGTTGGTGCTCTTGGCGGAGGATATCACCGCTATCTCTTCGCCCCTGTATTTGCCGAGCTTCTCGGCGACCAGCGAGAGGGCTTCTTCCCAGGAAGCCTCTACTAATTTATCATCCTTCCTGATAAGCGGCATGTTCAGGCGTTCTTGATGGTTGACAAATTCGGCGATGCCGAATCTGCCCTTCACGCAAAGTCGCCCCTGATTGGCCGGTCCTTCGGGGTCGCCTCGGACACCGACAATTTTGCCATTCTTAACGCCCAGATACATGGAACAGCCCACGCCGCAGTAGCCGCAGGTAGTCTTGACTTCCTTATCCGACCGGATGACTTCCTTTGGATTTAGCGCGCCGGTCGGGCAGCGCACCATACACTCGCCACAAGAGCGACATATAGAGTCGAAAAGAGGCAGATCGTTGAATGCGGCTATCTTCGCATTATAGCCGCGGTTAGCCATATCAATCGCGCCGACGCAGGTGATTTCCTGGCATGTACGTACGCAGCGGGCGCAGAGAATACAGCGGTTGTGATCGAAGTCGAAGAAAGGGTTGCTGTTATCTATGTCACGCGGTGTGGTGTCGCGTGGGATATGCAGCTCGTGAACTCCGAGGTAATCTACGACCTTCTGGAGTTCGCAGTCCTGATTGGAGGGGCAGGTTACACATCGGTCGTCTACGGCCACGCTGCGC
This sequence comes from Dehalococcoidales bacterium, assembly GCA_016930185.1. GTDB lineage: Bacteria > Chloroflexota > Dehalococcoidia > Dehalococcoidales > RBG-16-60-22 > RBG-13-51-18. The sequence goes on from JAFGHK010000031.1 coordinate 15,699, forward strand.
AGGCATATATCGTTGGGCCCGCAACGGTCGCGGCGGTGGCACACCAGGCATTCACAGGGGTGAGTACTTAATATCATTTCCAGCGAGGCGCGCCGTATTTCATTAATGGCGGGTGATTCCGTGGTAACGACCATACCCTCGGTGGCGGGGGTGGTGCAGGCGGTCGGCAGGCCGCGCATTTGCTTTATCTCGACCACACAAAGGCGGCAGCCCCCGTATGGCTCCAGGTCCGGATGGTAGCAGAGGGTGGGTATATAGATGCCGGCCTTAACGGACGCTTCCAGCACCGTTGTCCCTTCCGGCACCTCTACTTTCAACCCATCGATAGTGAGTGAGACCGTTTTCAGCTTCCTATCACCTGCTACCGCTGTGCCGGATATCGTCATCGGTCGCCTCCATTATCATTGAGTAGCTTTGATAGTTCAACCAATATCTTGCGGCAAACAGACACGTACCGCGCCGTAACATTCATGGAATCGCCGGCGATGATGACTTGCATTTTCCCCACTTATTATTAACATCTGGGAGCTATAAATGCAAGGAGAAAACAGGGGTAAACATGAAGTTAAAGGATTTAAGCGGATAATTGCGGGAAAATGCGGAGATTGTTAAACATGTTACCGTCACTAAAGGAAAAGACGAAATCACTTTACAATATTATTAAGCTAATTATTTGTACCGTCGAGGCGCATGCCGGTAAGCATGGCTTTTACCGCCTTAGGACAAAACTGGGTACCAGTGCATTCGTTAAGCTCTGTGATCGCCTTCTCTACAGATATGGCGCCGCGATATGAAGAATCGACAGTCATGGTATCAAAGGCATCGGCGACGGCAATTATGCGGGCACTCATGGGGATATCCTCGCCCCTTAGCCCATCGGGATACCCTGTGCCGTCGTACCTTTCATGATGACAGAGCACCAGTTCGCTGGCCTTCTCCAGGAACGGAATTTCTTTTATCAGTTCGGCTCCGATAACCGGATGAGCGTGCATAATTTCCCACTCTCCCGCCGTCAGCGGGCCGGGTTTATTTAATATACTTGAATCGATAGCAATTTTGCCGATGTCATGAAGTATGCTGCCGTATTCCAGGGTCTCCATTTCCTCCGGTGAGAAGAAAAGCGCCGCCCCGGCTTTCAAGGAATATTCCATTACCCTTTGAGAATGACCGCGCATATGGGTGTCTTTAGCGTCGATAGCCGCCGCCAGGGCGGAGACGGTATTTTTATAGGCATCCAGCACCGTGTCGTGGAGTCGGGTATTTTCAATCGCCATAGCGGCGGTATTGGCCACGGAAATGACGGACTCCATGTCCTCCTCGCCGAAAACACTCCCGTCTCGCTTGTTGAGCACCTCAATCACGCCAAGAACCCTGCGGTGTACGGCCAGCGGGGCGCAGACCAGCGACTTCGTGTTAAAGCCGGTGGTATCGTCGATTACTTTATGGAAATTGGGGCTCCGGGTGACATCGTTAACGATTAGCGGCTTGCCCGTGCGTACCACCTGGCCCGCGATGCCGTATTGAGTGTTCAGCTTCACCTGCCGCAGCGCCTTGCCTACCGGACCCGAGGCTACTTCAAAATACAGCTCATGGTCGTTATTTCTGAACAGCAGTATCGAGGCTGCCTCTGCATTGAGCATATGCTGCGTCATGCTGATAATCTGCTCCAGCATGTCCATCAGGCGCGTTTTCCTATTGGTCTCATAGAGAATTTCAAGTTTCCCCAAGTCGTTACTCTCTACCTTACCGGGAATGATTTTCGCAAATTTTGGTTTCTCCAGGCTATCTACCATTTTCACATCCTTACTAATAAGAGATTAAGCAGTAAATCAGACAGCCACTACTTTAGCTATTCCGTTTTCAACACTCCGGTATTGCATTCTCTGTTTTGCAGTTAGTTTGTTGAATTCTTCTTTAGCTACCCATATCGGCTCGTCATCACCTACGCCGCGGATGGAGATATACTTGGACACAAATAGCTGCGTATATTGTGGAGATAAATACTCCTGTATCGGGAAACCGCGCCGGGGGAAGCAAAAGGTCAGTGGGCTAAGGCTGGAAAGCCTTGAGGCGGTATTGATGCAGTGACCGATATAGTCGCTGCCGTTACCGATACTGAAGACCTTGCCTCTCGCCATGCCGCACCGCAGCACGTCCGGTGGCTTGTTTATCTCCATTTTAATCTGGGGATAAAAGTCCTCCTGGTAAGCGCCACATATATTGTAAATGATGGCTGCCAGGCGGCAAATCTGTTCATCATTCATGCTGTGCGCGTTCCAGACGACAAGCAGCCCGTCGCCCAGGAATTTCACCAGCATGGGCAGTTCCGCCCAGAAACGGGTATCTTCGCCATCATCATCGGTAAGACCGTAGACAATGCTGCTGAAAAACCATTCGTAGAAGCTGTTGAGAAACGAGGGGATAGCCAGATAGGCATCGGCCTGGTTGCAGAAGTTGGTAAAGCCGGACAGGTCGAAAACAGCCGCAATAGCTTCTTTCTCCTGGCAGGGTGTTTTAATATCTCCCAGACGAAGCATGGAAGGATTGAATTTATCAAAGAGATCATCATTGACGATAATCAATCCATTCGACTGCGCCTGCGCCTGCCTTTGTCCCTGTCCCTCTGCCTTTTTCAGCGCAGGAACTCTACGCCTGACACGTCGGTAAAATCTACGCTTCATTAAGTGTCCTCTTCATCGCAGATTTAGATAAATATATCTTATGTCCGAAAAAATAAACAAATGATAAACACGAGTGGTCTCTTTCTAAACACTTTATCAACATCAGGTACGGAGTGTTACGTCCGTAAAGCAAGTGCTTACAGCTAGCGGCTGTTTATTAACTAAAATGTAACCTTCCCGTAATCCATTCGTAATATGAGGACTTTAAAATGAAATCATACGGGGAATGTAAATTCTGGATAAACCGATGACAATTGCCTGCAGAACGTTTATAATAGACAAATAACAGGAGGGAGCGATGACGAAAAAAAGCAAGGAAGAGGCTAAAGAGTACATTCTTAAGATGGCCAAGGAACACGACGTCAAGTTCGTCTGGTTATGGTTCACCGACATACTCGGTATTCTCAAGAGCTTCGCCATAACTGTGGAAGAGCTGGAAGGGGCGCTGGAGGAAGGCATGGGTTTCGACGGTTCTTCGATTGAAGGTTTTGCCCGCATCGATGAGAGCGACATGGTGGCCATGCCCGACCCCGATACCTGGCAACTGCTGCCATGGAATCCGCCGGATCACCGCGCCACCGCCCGCATGTTTTGCGATATCTTGAGACCGGGCGGCCAGCCCTTCGAGGGCGACCCCAGGTATATCCTGAAGAGGAATCTGAAAAAGGCCGCTGACATGGGCTACACATTTTACGTGGGGCCGGAGCTTGAATACTTCTACTTTAAAGACAGTAACGGCACCGAGTTCCTCGACCGGGGCGGCTATTTCGACCTGACCACGCACGACGCCGCCATCGAACTGCGCCGCGAGACTGTCATCCAGCTGGAAAAGATGGGCATCGGGGTGGAATATTCCCACCATGAGGTTGCCAACAGCCAGCATGAAATCGATATGCGTTATACGGACGCTCTGACCATGGCGGACAGCGTCATGACCTACAGGCTGGTGGTCAAAGAGGTGGCGCTGAAAAATGGTGTCTATGCCACCTTCATGCCCAAGCCGGTTTTCGGCATCAACGGCAGCGGCATGCACGTGCACCAGTCGCTGTTCAAAGGCGAACGCAACGCCTTCTTCGACCCCAAGGACTCCTATCACCTCTCTAAAGATGCCAAGGGCTATATCGCCGGTCTGCTCAAGCACGGTCCGGATATCACCTCCGTCTGCAACCAGTGGGTCAACTCCTACAAGCGTCTGGTGCCGGGCTATGAAGCCCCGGTCTATCTCTCCTGGGCGCGGCGGAACAGGTCGGATCTCATCCGCGTGCCGGAATACCGGCCCGGCCGCGAAAAAGCCACTCGCATCGAATTCAGGTCGCCGGACCCCGCTGCTAATCCCTATCTCTGTTTCAGTGTGATGCTGGCCGCCGGACTCGACGGTATTAAACACAATCTACCCATCCCCACACCCACCGAAGAAAACGTTTATGAAATGTCCGCTGAAGAGAGGGAAAAGCGTAACATCGGCATGCTTCCGGGCAGCCTGTCGGAGGCCATTGCCCTGACCGAGTCCAGCGCACTGGTGCGGGAAGCCCTCGGCGAACATGTTTTCCAGTCCTTTATAGAAAACAAGAAGAGAGAATGGCACGAGTACCGTACCCAGGTGACCGAATACGAGTTGAAGAACTACCTGCCGATAATGTAGCTTTGAATCTAGATAAATAATAGAGGGGGCTGGTTAAAAAGCCCCCTCTTTTTTGTTTATACAAATTGCTGAAGTAACTACTTTTTCTTCACGTAAACCTTTATTTCCCCACCACTCTCCTCCATACCCAGGAACTCGTTTCCTGTAGTCTGCGCCCAGGCCGGCATATCCTGCTTGATGCCTTTATCGTCGGCAACCACCTCCAGCACCTCGCCGGACTTAAGCTCCTTCATTTTCTGTGATGTCTTGACGATGGGCATGGGGCAATATAAACCCACGCAGTCCAGAGTATGGTCGGCTTTCATCTTTTACTCCTTCACCCTAAATAAACAGGGTCACCTTCGACTGGCGTGCCTCGTTGATGAAAAAGGCGGCGCCGGCCAGGCTGCCAACCTCTTCGCGGAAGGCACCTTCACCCAGCCCCATCACCCCGCAGGATGTGGAACAGGGTATCATTTTCACACCCATGTCCTTTGCCATCTGGATGAACTCATCGATGGAAGGCAACTTGCTTTCCTTCATGAACTGTTTCATCATTCCCGTGCCCATGCCGAACATGTGGAACTGGGAAAGCTTAAGTCGTTTAGAGCCGCCGCGGTTCATGAAATTGAGCATTTTTTTCATGATGCCCTTGCCCCCCGGTGCCCCCTCGTTCTTTTTAAGTATGTTGAGTCCCCAGAAGGTGAAAAACATATTTACTTCCATGCCCATACTGGCGCCGGTGGTGGCGATGATAAAAGCCGCCAGGGCTTTATCCAGCTCGCCGCTGAAGACGACGATGGTCATTTTTTCTTTTTCTGTAGTCTTTGCCTGTTCGGGCATCTTTTTAACCTCCGCGATTAGCAGCTTCCCGCATATTGACACCGCAGCTGGGGCATTTTTCCTTGCCTATCGGCACCGACATCCCGCAGTTCGGGCAGCGCAGAACATCTAATTTACAGGCCTCGCAATAAGGGAAAGCCGCCTCGGCGATTTCTTCATCGCAGTACGGACAAAAA
>JAFGHK010000032.1 GCA_016930185.1 Dehalococcoidales bacterium
AAGTCAACCTGGAGAGGCCGCTCAAGCTCAACGGGGAAATCGGGGGGCATTTAGTGCAGGGGCATATCGACGATACGGGAAGGGTGGCGGAGGCAACTCAAGAAGGCGGGGCGGTGCGGATGGTGTTTCAAGTTAAGCCGGATTTGATGAGGTATATCGTTCCCAAGGGGTTTGTCGCGGTGGACGGGGCAAGTCTCACAGTGACCGAGAAAGAAGGCAATACCTTCGGGGTATCGCTGGTGGGGTACACGCTAGAGCACACGGTACTGGCGGAGAGGAAGTCGGGCGATACCGTCAATATAGAGGTCGATATCATCGGCAAGTACGTGGAGAGCTTAGGCAAGTCGCAGAGTACGAATATAACGTCCGAGTTCCTGCGGGAACACGGCTTCATGGTAAACTAAGGAGATAACATGGGACTGACAACAATTCCCCAAGCAATCAAAGATATAAAAGACGGTAAATTCGTCATCGTGGTGGACGACGAGGACCGTGAGAACGAAGGCGACCTGGTCATAGCCGCGGAAAAGGTGATGGCGGACTCAATCAACTTCATGGCGAAGTACGGCAGAGGCCTTATCTGCATGCCGATGACGGGCGAAAGATTAGATGCCCTGCGGATACCCATGATGGTAAACAATAATACGTCGCTCTTCGGGACGCCTTTTGCCATAGCGGTGGAAGCACGGGAAGGCACGACCACAGGCATATCGGCGGCGGATAGGGCCAAGACGGTGCAGGTACTCATCGACCCCAAGACAAAATCGGAAGATATACTGATGCCGGGGCATATGTTCCCGCTGCGGGCGAGAGACGGGGGCGTGCTGGTAAGGGCGGGGCAGACCGAGGCAACGGTGGACCTTGCCAGAATGGCCGGATTAACGCCAGCCGGAGTGCTCTGTGAAATCATGAATGAAGACGGCACCATGGCACGGATGCCTCAACTGGAGGTATTCTCGAAAAAACACGGCCTGAACATTATCAGCGTGGCCGACCTGATAGCCTACCGCTACCGCCACGAACGACTGGTGCAGAGGGTAGCCGAAGCAAAGCTGCCGACACCGTTCGGGGAATTCAAGGTAATCGCTTTTAAGAGCAGCACCGACCCCGACGAACACCTGGCACTGGTGATGGGGAACGTAAACACGGAGGAGCCGGTGCTGGTAAGGGTACACAGTCAGTGCCTGACCGGGGACGTCTTCCACAGCCTGCGCTGCGACTGCGGGGAGCAGATAGAAATGGCGATGAAACGCATCGCGGAGGAGGGGCGCGGGGTGGTGCTTTACATGAGGCAGGAGGGGCGGGGCATCGGCATCCACAACAAGATAAAAGCCTACGCCCTGCAGGACAAAGGCATGGATACAGTTGAAGCCAATGTCGAACTGGGCTTTAAGCCCGACCAGCGCGACTACGGCATCGGCGCGCAGATACTGGCCGACCTGGGGATACGTAAGATGCGGCTGATGACGAACAATCCCAAGAAGATGAGTGGGCTGGAAAGCTACGGGCTGACAATTACGGAACAGCTGCCGATTACCACCCAGCCCAACCCGCACAATCGACGCTATCTAAAGACAAAGCAGAAAAAACTGGGGCACCTGCTGACGATAGCGGATGCCGATGGTGATAAAAAGAACTAAGGAGATAACGATGAGCAAAACATACGAAGGCAATCTAATCGGCAAGGGGCTGAAGTTCGGGGTGGTGGTCTCGCGGTTCAACGAGTTCTTCAGCACAAAGCTGCTGGACGGGGCGAAGGACGCCCTGCTGCGTCACGGGGTGGCGGAAACGGACGTCGAGGTGGCGTGGACACCCGGCTCGTTCGAGATACCGCTGGTTGCGCAGAAGATGGCGGTGAGCAAGAAGTACAACGCCGTGATATGCCTGGGGGCGGTGATTAGAGGGGGGACACCACATTTCGACTACATTTCCGCCGAGGTAAGCAAGGGCATCGCCAACGTGCAACTGAAGACGGGCGTGCCGATAAGCTTCGGGGTGATTACGACGGACACGCTGGAGCAGGCGATAGAGCGCTCCGGGACGAAGGACGGCAACAAGGGTTTCGACGCGGCGGTCAGCGCCATCGAGATGGCGAACCTGGTGAAGGGGATGGGGTAGGGAGAAAATAACCAAGATACAAGATACAATAACCAAATAAAAACCAAATATAAAAGCTAAAAAGTCAAAAACACAAGCTAAAGGGTAAGTCGGGCGAGAAAACCAGCCTGGCGCTATATTTTCTGACACCCATCGCAGAAGTAGATACTGCCTCCCATGTACGGTTCTTTGATAATCCTGCCGCCGCATACCGGGCAGGGTTTATCCAGGGTCAATTGACTTAGTCTGGTCTTATACCCTCCCGGTCTGCCGAACAGGTCCTTTTCCGTATCCCTGCCTCCCCGTTCGGTCATTTCTTTCAGGGTGGACTTGATGGAATTATAAATGGCATCTTTCTCACCATCGGTAAGCATGCCTACCTTCCGCTTGGGGTGAATCCTGGCGTTGTAAAGGATATCCTGCAAAACACCATTACCCAATCCGGGTATCCTCTGCTCGGTGGCGAGGAATGCCTTGGCACTTAATTTCTGAACATCAGGAGAGGTGATAAGGCGGTTGAAGTAGGCCCTATCAAACTCATCCGACAGAGGTGAAAGCTTAGATTTCGCAATATCGTAATAGGGATTCTGTAATTCACCTTCCCTGAAGCAATATAGCTCGCCGTAAAGCTGAACGGTGGCGCTGATAGCAGTACCGTCTTCAAATTCTATCAACAGGTGGTGCTTCTTAGGACGTTTTTCATCTTTAGCATGAAACATCAGGGCTACATAACCAAGCAAAAGCACGACATCATCAACCTGTGTTTCCAGCATGCCGGCACGGGGGATGGTCTCACCGACAGTTTTACCGCGCATCAGGGTATCATAACCCGCGGGGTCGCCGTGGTAAAAGGCGAACTTATGCGGGTATAAACCGGCAATTACGCTCGCAATCTTCTTACCTTTAAGCGTCTCGTTAAACTGTTTTGCCAGATATGCGGCTTCCGGCAGTTCGATCATATGCCAGCCTCCCGATACGACTATCCTTGTATTTTCTTTATAATACGCACTAATAGATGACAACTGTATGTCATATTGACAAATATTTACGACGGGGCAATTTGATACGCCAAAAGAAGACTGGACTATTCAGCCCAAAGAAAAAAATTTTTAAGCTGAAATATGTGGATGAGTTCTTATTATTCTAACCTGTTACGAAACCACGTAAACGGTATCGCCGGGGCGCACGCGCTCGGGGACCTTAATGCCTACGGAGTCGCCTTTTTTAGCCTTGTCAACGTTCTGGTTGTTAATCTGCATCGAGGTAACGTCCATCTCAATATCCGTGGTGTGTCCCTTGATATGGATTTTGTCGCCCACTTTTATGGAACCGGTCATGTCGATGCCGGCGACGACCACATGGGCAAAGAAATCGCTTACCTTACCGACCTCTTTTTCAGGCATTTTCTTCCTCCTTTAAGATACGGAGTTTTGGCGTTTGTGTTAAGGATTATACGCCCTGATGGAGGTAAACGCAACAGGAGGAAGGTATAAAAAACTCCCTTAATCCCTCTTTGCGAAAGAGGGAGACTAGAAGAGGGACTGGATTCCCGCGCAAGCGGGAATGACGGTGTACTTTTGACTAATTTACGTGCAGGACATATAATTAGGCTAACCAATAGATTAAGAGGACCGTAATTTGGCGAAGTCGGAAGAAACACGGGTAAACGACCTCGAAAAGATAGAACAGCGACTCGATATGCTGGACGAACGCATCGACAACATCGATTCAATCGTTTCCGCCGTTGCCGAGCGGGTGATGAGTCAGCCGATTACGTTCAACGTAACCTGCAACAAGTGCGGGAAAAAGATAGAAGTAGCATTAATCGGCATCGAAAAGCCGACCAAGTAAATTTTCCGTGCAGTGAGACGATTCCCCACAACGACAATTATAGCAAGTAAAGACGTATATAACAGAAAGCGATGCCAGGAGGCAAGAATGACAATCGCGGCAAGGATAGACCAGACGAAATACAACGTATTCAAATGGCGCTACGAATTGAGCATATCCAAGAAGCTGGGGCTGGCGCTGGGGGTAGCGATACTGACCGGGCTGCTGGCGCAGTTGAGGTTCTACCTGCCGTGGAGTCCGGTGCCTTTAACGGGCCAGACCTTCGGGGCGCTGCTGGCGGGCATGGCTCTGGGGACGTGGTGGGGAGGCATCAGCATGGCGCTGTACTTGGGGCTGGGGGCGGCGGGGCTGCCCTGGTTCCAGGGGTGGAGCGGAGGCTGGGCATACTTAGCGGGGCCGACGGGCGGCTATATCGTCGGGTTTATACTGGCGGCGCTTTTCCTGGGGTATTTCACTGACAAATTCGTGAGGTCGAGGAGTTTTTTCGCCATGTTCGGGCTGATGCTCTTCGCTAACTTCATACTGATATACGCGCCGGGGCTTTTGCAGCTTAATTTATGGCTGACCAACATAAAAGGCACGCCCGTAGAGTTCGGGCAGCTGATGACGATGGGGGCGATACCCTTCATCGCCGGGGACATTACGAAAGCGGTTATCGCGGCTCTGATTGTAAGGGGCATTACACCTAAAAAAGCCTACGGTAAAGAAACAGACGACGGTAAGTGGTCGAACTGGAAGCTGCCGTAGGGGGGAATTGTTAGTTAACAGTTAACAGTTAACAGTTCAGGTGGCGCGCCCGAAGGGCGCGCCAGTTTTTTAGGGGGCGAAGAATGATTGTAAGGAAAATCCCCCTTAATCCCCCTTTTTCAAAGTGGGAAACTGTAAAAGGAGACTGGATTCCCGCTTCCGCGGGAATGACCCTCCTACGCTGAAGCTTCGGAGGGCAAGCGGGGGTTTTTAGGAAAGAATCCCCTACCCCACACTGAGATGCTTCGTCCCGATAAATCGGGACTCCAGCATGACAGATGGACTCGTGATTGCGTGCCTAGCTAAACGTTGCTATAATAAGTTTGTGAGCGAAGAAAACAACCTGGAAGCCATGAGGCACTCGGCGTCGCACGTGATGGCCGAGGCTGTTTTATCTATTTTCCCCGATGCCAAGTTCGCCATCGGGCCGGCGATAGAGGACGGATTCTATTATGATTTCGATTTGCCGCGTACGCTAACGCCGGATGACCTGCCTGTCATCGAGAAGAAGATGGGGGAGATAGTCAAGGCCGACCTACCATTCAAGCACAGGGAGATTAGCAAAGCCGAGGCGAAAAAGCTGTTCGCCGACCAGCCCTACAAGCTGGAACTCATCGAAGAGATTGCCGACGATAAAGTAGGCGTTTACAAGCAGGGCAAGTTCATAGATTTATGTCGCGGTCCGCACGTAAAGTCGACCGGCGAGATAAAGGCGTTCAAGCTTACGAGTATCGCGGGGGCGTACTGGCGGGGGGACGAGCATAACGCCATGCTCCAGCGTATCTACGGCGTGGCTTTCGGGTCGCAAAAAGAGCTGGACGACTACCTGGCGAGGCTGGAGGAAGCGAAGAAGCGCGACCACCGCAAGCTGGGCAAAGAACTCGACCTTTTCATTATACCGGAGGATATAGGCGGGGGGCTGGTGATATATACCCCCAAGGGCGGTCGTATCCGCAGTGTTATCGAGGACTTCTGGCGGCAGGAGCATTTCGCCAACGGATACGAGATTCTCTACACGCCGCACATAGGACTTAGCAAGCTCTGGGAGACCAGCGGACACCTGGACTTTTACAAGGATGATATGTACTCGCCGATGACGATAGACGAGCAGGAATATTATATAAAACCGATGAACTGTCCGTTCCACATGCTTGCCTATAAATCGCAATTACGCTCATACCGGGACCTGCCTTTACGCTGGGCGGAACTGGGTACCGTTTACCGCTACGAGCGCAGCGGTGTACTCTCCGGCCTGATGCGAGTGAGAGGCTTCACGCAGGACGATGCCCATATCATCTGCACGCCGGAGCAAATGAACAGCGAGATATCCGAGGTGCTACGCTTTTCCCTGTACATGCAGAAAAAATTCGGCTTTAAAAAGTACAAGGTCTATCTTTCCACCCGCCCGAACGATGCTATCGGTGAAGGGAAGATGTGGGATGACGCACAGAATGCCCTGCGCCGAGTTATCGATGAAAACAAGCTTGATTACGAGGTGGACGAGGGGGGCGGCGTCTTCTATGGTCCCAAGATAGACATAAAAATCGAAGACGTGCTGGGGAGAGAGTGGCAGACAACGACCATACAGTTCGACTTCAACCTGCCGGAACGCTTTGACCTGGTCTATTTCGGGGCGGACGGTAAAGAGCACCGTCCGTATATGATACACCGCGCTTTATTCGGCTCATGGGAGAGGTTCTTCGGGCTGCTGATAGAGCATTACGCGGGGGCCTTCCCGACGTGGCTGGCGCCGGTGCAGGTAAAGATAATACCG